>NZ_LOHX01000318.1 GCF_001559775.1 Streptobacillus felis
TGTTTTACCATGATCTACGTGTCCTATTGTTCCAACGTTTACGTGTGGTTTACTTCTTTCAAACTTTTGTTTTGCCATTTTTTCCTCCATTTTTTATTATTATTTTGTTTTATTTTGCAAACATATTATATCATTTATAGTAAATAAAGTCAAATATATTATTAGAAAAAGAAAAAAGAGCAATAAGCTCTTTTTTCATATTAATTACCAAACATATTCTACTTTTAAAGTTCCTTTAGTATCAAATTTAGCTGGTTTTAAATCTGGTCTTGTTCCTCTAAATAATACTCTTGCTTCAACAGATGGTTTAACTGTTAATTTGTTATTTAAGAATTTAGCAGTAACTCCAACCATAGGTTTAACTACTAAATGAATGTTTGTTCCATTAAACATATATGCTTTTTCATTTTCAATATTTTTTTCTATTTTTTCATCATCAATTTTAACTTCTTTAATATATTGTCCCCAACTTAAGAAATTATCATCATGTAAACCTTGAGATTCAATAAATTTAACTGCTCCTGCATGTTGAGCTTTAACAAATTTATTTGTTGAATATAAGTTTAATCCTGAGTTAATTTCAACATTTGGTGTAACTTTATAGTTTAACTTAGAATCTGACTCTGCAGCCCATAAATGAGCCTCTGTACTTGATTTACCGTATTTATACTTACCAATCAATTCTTGTGAGAAGTCAACTCTTCCATGTTTATAAGAAACTTTTCCTGAACCTTGTACAAATGTAAATGTATTGCTTAAAGTACCATCTGATTTTAATTTATTATATGTATGTGCATTTAAGTTTGCTTCTAAATTAACTGCATCTGTTGCAGCATAAGTTAATTTATTAGTTGTCCATGCAAATAATTCATGATCTTTTATTTTAACTTTACTTAAATCAGTCACATCTATATTATCTAATCTATAAGCTACATCTAAATTGTGAGTGAATTTAACTTTACCTACCATAGGAGTTGCAGTTAATCCTAATCCACCTACAAATGAATTTACATGTTTAACTTTCTTACTTTTTACTTTTAAATCAGTTGATTTTAAAATATCTAATGCTTTTGCTCTAAAAGTAAATTCATTTATAGGTTTAATTTCTAACTTATTATCAGTTTTAAAGAAATTATCTAAAATTAAAACCTCAGGAGTAGCTTCAAAGTCATGTTTAACAGTTACTTTATCAGTATTTTCTGTACTGAACATAACTTTATTTCCTGTATATTTAACACCAACAAATGCTTCTGGCATATGTTTCATATTTCCTTTTTGCTCTCCATTGCTGTCAAATTTAGATACAACTTCTGCAGCATAGTTTAATTTACCTGTTAATTCTAATCCTTTAACACCTTTATAAACTGCTTTGTTTTCTAAACCAACATTCACAACATTAGCTTCTTCTACAGGTAAGATTGTACCTAAGTTGAAGTAAGCTTTGTGTTCTAATGATAAATCTTTAGCTAATCTATCTGTAGTTAATTTAACTTCACCTTTTAAGTTTCCACCAGTTGGTAAGAATGCTTTAACATCATCTTTAACTTCTCCTGCTGAGTCTATAGCTTTAGTTTTGAAGTTTCCTAATCTATGAGTTAATTCTGCTGAAACATCTGCTTTTTCTAATTTAGTATCAGCTTTAACAAATGATTCTAATCTATGAGACTGTGCTGCGAAATCTTTAGAGTTATATAACATTCCTAATCTATAGTTAATGTTATCATATTTTCCATATCCTACACCTGATAATAGAATTGTTTCTCCATCATCAAATGAGTATCCGTTATCTCTATTTGCATCTCCTGCATGTTCTTTAACTTGATCTTTAACATTTCCATCTTTAATTCTATATGCTCCAGTTAAAGATACGCTTGAATTTTCAGTAACTTTACCGTCATATCTTACTCCTAAATATCCAGGAGTTTCAAGTGTTCCTGGTGTTCCTTTCCCTTTTAATTGTCCACCAGCAAATACAAATGTATCTTTATTAGAATCTAGGTATAATCCTAAATCTAATTTAGTTGATAATCCATATTCAAATGCAACTGGTGAAGCTTGTATATCATCAGATTTAACTGTTGCTTCTGAATTTGATTTAACATAACCAGTAACATTAGCAAATGAAGCTACTGAAGTTAATGCTAAAACTCCTAATAATGTTTTTTTCATTTCTATTCCTCCTAAAATATCCATTTTTTGTTTATTTCCTTACTTGATTTTACCTTCAAAACTAGATTTTGTCAAGTAAATTTTTAATTTTTTATATTTTTTATTATTTTTCTATTAGTTTTTCCTTATAATAACTGATTATTTATTGTTTAAATAATTTCTATTACTCTTTTTATAATTATTTTTTTCAAATTCTATCAATTGATCTATATTAATATCAATTTTATTAAAAAAACCTTTTACCTCATCTTCAGTATATTTTCTAGTTTCTACATAAAAACGTATTTTTTCTATCACATTTTTATTAATTTTAATATCTTTTTTATTTTCTGTTATTTCATTTAAAAATTTGGCTGCCTTATCTAAAGAATCATAAGCCTCTTTTATTGCTAACATTTGAAAAACATGTATTTGACCTGGATACTCTACTAATTTAGCATCTACTTTACTGTTTATTAAATTTTGATAAAACACAACAGAATCATCCTGAAGTATTTCATAATCTGAAACATGTATCAATGTTTTAGGAAACCCTTTTAAATCCTTTGCATAAACAGGTGATATATACCTATTATTCTTATCTTTTTCAGCTATAAAATATGGCATATTTTCCAACATTTTTATTCTATTTTCTAAATTATATGGATTACCGAATAAAACATCTTTTTTAAGATTTCTTTCCCTACTTTCAACCTTATTAGTAGCATCTAAATAAGGTGACATTAAAAATATTCCTGCTGGAAGTGGTAATTGATTATCTCTCAGATATATAGTAGAGGTTGAAACTATATTCCCACCTGAACTATCTCCTATAAATACTACTTTGTTATGTGAGTACCCCATTTTTAAAGCAAGTCTATATGCGTTTAAAAAATCTTTATTTTGTATAGGGAATCTATGTTGGTATCCCATATGCAAATCAACTATCATCACATCAAATCCTGGAAGTTTTTTTGAAAAGTTTAAATAAAAATCTCTTCTAGCAATCTTATATGGATTTAAGAATGACCCCCCATTTCCAACTATAATTAGCTTCTTTTCCTTATTATTCTTAGTAAAATATTGTTCTATTCTTGTACCTTCTTCATCATATACTCTAAAATCATATTCTTCCGGTACAACATAATCTTCAATCTCTAAACCTACTGATGTATATAGAGCATACATAGAATCCCTATCTACCTTAGGTGAAAAGTTATATGCTAACATACTATATATTTTTGATTTACCAGATATATTTTCAGGTAATTCTACATTAGAACAAGAAAACACAGTAATTACTGTTATTAAACCTATTAATAATTTACTTAATTTATTTAGCATTTAACTTCACTATCTCTATAATTACATCTCTTGCTTTCATCATATCTTCTAAACAAGAGAATTCAAATTCACCATGGAAGTTTTCCCCACCAACAAATATATTAGGAGTTGGTAGACCCATATATGAAATCTTAGAACCATCTGTTCCTCCACGTATAGGTATAATTTTAGGTTTAATATCTAAATTTTTCATTGCTTGTTCCGCTATATTAACACATTCCATATTATCTTTTATAATATCTCCCATGTTATAGTATTGATCATGCATTACATATGTAACAACTTCTCCGTATTTTTCATTTATTTTTCTAGTAATATCTTCACAGAAAGATTTTCTTTCTAAGAATTTTTTCTTATCAAAATCTCTAATAATATATGTTAATGTTGCTAACTCAATTCTTGTTTCCATATTATGTAATAAATAGAAACCTTCATATCCAGATGTATGTTCAGGTACTTCTTTTTCTGGGAACATCATAGCTAGTTCTGCAGCTATAGTGTTTGCATTTATCATTTTATCTTTTGCAGTTCCTGGATGTACACTTACTCCTTTAATAGTATATGTTATTTGTGCAGCATTAAAGCTTTCGTATTGAAGTTCACCTAATTCTCCACCATCCATAGTATATGCAAAATCAGCATCAAACTCTTCTACATTAAAATTATCTGCACCTTTACCTATTTCTTCATCTGGACCAAATGCTACCTTAACTATCCCATGAGGTATTTCTGGATGTTCTTTTAAATATTTAACAGCCTCAATAATTTCCACTATCCCTGCTTTATCATCCGCTCCAAGTAATGTAGTTCCATCAGTAGTAATTAATGTTTTACCTACATAATTTTTTAAATTTGGAAAATCTTTAGGTGATAATACTTTACCTAATTTTTCATTAAGCACTATATCTTTACCATCATAATTTTCTACAACATTAGGTTTAATATTTCTTGCTTCAAAATCAGCAGTATCAATATGAGATATAAATCCTATAGTTGGTACCTCTCTATCTAAATTTGAAGGTAATGTTGCATTAACAAAACAATAATCATTAATATATATATTTTCTAAACCTATTTCTTTTAAATCTTCAACCAACATTTTTGCAAACTCATATTGAGTTGGAGTTGAAGGTATAGTTGTAGATTTTTCATCAGATCTTGTTTCAAATTTTACATATCTTTTAAATCTCTCTAACATAACATTTCTCCTTTTTATTTGATATATAAATATTATCATAAATGTAGGTTTTAAGCAAGAAAAAAAGAGCCGAAGCTCTTTTTCTCTATTTATTATATCTTAGTAGATATAGTTCTGCTTATAACATCTAATTGTTGTTCTTTAGTTAATTTAACGAAGTTAACTGCATATCCAGAAACTCTTATAGTTAATTGTGGATATTTTTCAGGATGTTCCATAGCATCTTCTAATAAGTCTCTACCAAATACGTTAACGTTTAAGTGTTGACCAGTTTGTGCAAAGTATCCATCTAATAATCCTACTAAGTTAGTTCTCATTTCGTCATCTTCTTTACCTAAAGTTTCAGGTGTAATAGCGAATGTGTAAGAAATTCCATCATTTGCATGTTCAAATGGTATCTTAGCTACTGATGCAAGTGAAGCAACTGCTCCATTAACATCTCTTCCGTGCATAGGGTTAGCTCCTGGACCAAATGGTGCTCCTGATCTTCTTCCATCAGGTGTGTTTCCAGTTTTCTTACCGTATACTACGTTAGATGTAATAGTTAATACTGATTGAGTAGGTATTGCATCTCTATACATTTTGTGTTTTCTAATTTTGTTCATGAATATCTTAGTGATTTCTACTGCGAAGTCATCTGTTGAATCATCATTGTTTCCGAATGGTACATAATCGTCACCTTCGTTAACATAGTCAACTGCATCTCCTTCTTCGTCTCTTATAATTCTTACTTTACCATTTTTAATAGCTGCTAATGAATCTGCTACTATAGATAATCCAGCTATACCAAATGCTTGAGTTCTTTTAATGTTTTTATCATGTAATGCCATTTCAAATGATTCATAAGAATATTTATCATGCATATAGTGAATAATGTTTAATGCTTGTACGTAAGTTTGAGCTAACCAATCTAATACTTTATCATATTTTTCCCAAACTTCATCAAATACTAAGTAATCACCTTTAATTGGTTCAAACATTCCTTCAGGAGTTACTTGTAATTTTTGTTTTTCATCTTTACCACCGTTAATAGCATATAATAAAGCTTTAGGTAAGTTTACTCTCGCTCCAAAGAATTGCATTTGTCTTCCTATAGTCATAGGAGAAACACAACATGCTATACCGTAGTCATCTCCAAATGATGGTTTCATTAAATCATCATTTTCATATTGTAATGAAGATGTATCTATAGATACTCTAGCACAGAATTTTTTCCAGTTTAATGGTAAGTCTTGTGCCCATAATACTGTTAAGTTTGGTTCTGGTGCAGGTCCTAAGTTATATAATGTATTTAAAATTCTGAATGAGTTTTTAGTTACTAATGATTTAGAACCATCAACTGTCATACCACCTATTGATTCAGTTACCCATACTGGATCTCCAGAGAATAATGCATCATATTCAGGTGTTCTTAAGAATCTAATTATTCTTAATTTCATAACGAAATGATCTATCATTTCTTGTGCTTCTTTTTCTGTGATTCTTCCTTCTCTTAAGTCTCTTTCAATAAAGATATCTAAGAAAGTAGAAGTTCTTCCTATACTCATTGCAGCTCCATTTTGATCTTTAGTTGCTGCTAAGTATGCAAAGTATGTCCATTGAATAGCTTCTTGAGCTGTTGTAGCTGGTTTAGAAATATCATAACCATAGCTTTCTGCCATTCTCTTTAATGCTTTAAGTGATTTAACTTGTTCGAAAATTTCTTCTCTTTGTCTAATAACTTCTTCAGTCATTTCTGCTGGAGTTAAGTTGTTCCAATCTTTTGTTCTTTCTTCAATTAAGAAGTCTACTCCATATAAAGCAACCCTTCTGTAATCTCCTATTATACGTCCTCTTCCGTAAGCATCAGGTAATCCTGTAACTACTCCAGTTTTTCTTGCTTTTCTAATAGCATCTGTATAAGCTGAGAAAACTCCATCATTATGAGTTTTTCTATATTTAGCATAGATCTCTTTAGTAGCTGGATCTAATTTATATCCAAAAGATTCTAATGAATTCTCAACCATTCTTAATCCTCCGTTAGGGAAGATAGCTCTTTTTAATGGTTCATCAGTTTGAACCCCAACGATTTTTTCTAAATCTTTGTCAATATAACCAGGTCCATATGCATCTATTTGAGATGGTATTTTAGTTTCAGCATTATAAATACCTTTTTCTCTTTCAATTGCTAATTTTGGTTTTAATTTGTTCCATAATTCTGTTGTAGCCTCAGTCGGCCCTTCTAAGAAACTGTCATCGCCAGTATACTCAGTGTAATTTAATTGGATGAACTCACTGATGTTGATTTCTTTCATCCAGTTACCTTCTTTAAATCCTCTCCAAGCTTCCATAATCTCATTCCTTTCAATTTTGTATTTTTATCTATATATTAATTGTAATACTAAAACAAATATATTTCAATAAAAAAAAGTTTTTTTTCAACATATTTTTACAACATTTTATTACAACATTAGTAAATACGTTGTTTTTCAAATATTATTTTTTTCACATTACAAAATAATTTTCTAACTTATTTCACAATATGAAATTTAACAATAAAAATTGATTTTTTTTTCACTATATTGTATAATTAGTATATATTTAGAAATTTAGGAGGAATATTAATGAAATTAGTATTAGTACGTCACGGAGAAAGTGAATGGAATTTACAAAATAGATTTACAGGTTGGATAGATGTAGATTTAACTGAAAAAGGGGTACAAGAAGCTAAAAATGGTGGACAAGCTTTAAAAGAATTAGGATATACTTTTGATGTAGCTTTCACATCTTACCAAAAAAGAGCAAACAAAACTCTTAACTACATTTTAGAAGAAATCGATCAATTATACTTACCAGTATACAAATCTTGGAGATTAAATGAAAGACACTACGGTGCATTACAAGGATTAAACAAAGCTGAAACTGCTAAACAATATGGTGAAGAACAAGTTCATATCTGGAGAAGAAGTTTTGATGTAGCACCTCCTCATGTTGAATTAACAGATGAAGTTAACTACCCAAGATTCCAAGCAAGATATAAAGATATACCTGAAGCTGAATGTCCAAGAGGGGAAAGCTTAAAAGATACTATAGCAAGAGTTTTACCTTACTGGGAATCAAACATTTCAAAAGAAATTAAAGCTGGAAAAGATGTAATAGTTGTTGCACACGGAAACAGCTTAAGATCATTAATCAAATATTTATTAAACATTGATGATGTTAAAATCTTAGACTTAAACTTACCAACAGGTAAACCATTAGTATTTGAAATTAACGAAAACTTAGAAATACTTTCAGCGCCTGAATTATTCTAATAAATAAAAATGGAGATAAGAACTATAAAGTTCAAATCTCCATTTTTTTATTCAACATCTAATTTATTATATTTCTCTTTATCTACCTTATTTAATATCTTACCTGTTAATAACCCTGCTACTACAGAACCATTAACATTTAATGCTGTTCTTCCCATATCTATTATTGGTTCAACTGTAATTAATAAACCAACTATTTCTATAGGGAATCCTAAAGTTGAAAGTACAATAATTGCAGCAAATGTAGCTCCTCCACCTACACCAACTACTCCTAATGAACTTATAGTCACTATTATTATTACCCTAATTAAGAATAAAGGATCTAAAGGATTAATACCTAAAGTTGGTGCAAGCATTATAGCAAGCATAGTTGGATATATTGCAGCACATCCATTTTGACCTATAGATGTTCCAAATGTTGCTGCCATATTAGCAATACCTCTATCAACACCCATATCTTCTTGTGCTTTAGTTGTTAAAGGTATAGCTCCTGCACTTGTTCTAGAAGTGAATGCAAATATTAATACTGTAATTACTTTCTTAACAAATATTACTGGAGAGAATCCAAATAATGATACCATAATTAAGTGTATTATAAACATACTAATTAAAGCAACATAAGAAACTATAACGAATTTCAATAATACTAATATTTCAGCAAAGTTGCTTGTTGAAGCAAAAATAGTCATAAGAGCAAATACTCCATATGGAGTTAATCTTAATATCATTTTTACCATTCTAATTACTACTTCATAACTTGCATTAATAAAATCTATTAAAATATTTGCAGTTTCAGGTTTTTTCTTTTTCATACCTAGGATAGCAACACCAATAAATATTGAAAACACAACTACTGCTATAGTAGATGTTGGTCTTGCTCCAGTTAAGTCAGCAAAAGGATTAGATGGTATAAATGAAAGTACTTTATCTGCAAGTGTTTGAACTACAGCACCTGCTCTTTCATTAACTCTTTCTATAGCTTTTATTTCTTTTTCACCAGCACCAGTACTTAATATACCAGATGCATCTAATCTAAATCCTAAAGTTACTACCTCTGCAACAAAAGATGAAATAGCTGCTGTTGTTAATAATATTCCTATTACTAAACTACCCATCTTTGAGGCATCTTGAGTATTATTTAAATTAATAATAGCAGAAATTATTGAAACTAGTATTAAAGGCATAGTTATCATCTTTAATAATGCAACATATGATTTACTTACTACTTCAAAAAATTCCTTAGATTTTATAATTGTATCAGCATCTTGTACATAATGCAATACAATACCAAACAATAGACCTAACCCTAAAGCTACAAATACTCTTATAGAAAAAGATATACGTTTAGAGGCCATTCTATTTAAAACGAATAATATTACTAAAAATATTATTACATTTAATATTACATTTACCATTTTATTACCATATTCATATCTTACTTAAAAAGTTTATGAATCCCTTTCTACCTACTTCATTGTTTTTAAATACACCACAGTCTTCTAACACTTTTTCAAATGTTTTTCCTATAGTTTTTTCAATTAAACCATCTAAGAAGTAATCATCTTTTAACATTTCATTTGTAAAATTATCTTTTACCCAATTTATATGTTTTTGTAAATCTGTATTTTCTTTCATAATATCTAATACATCATCTACATTTCTTAAACTCATAAATAATTGATCTAATTCTTCCATTTCATGTTTTAATCTTCCAGGTAATACTGCAAGACCCATAACTTCAATTAAACCAATATTTTCTTTTTTAATTGAATGATGTTCTTCATGTGGATGGAATATTCCTAAAGGAAATTCTTCTGTTGTTTTATTATTTCTTAATACTAAATCAAGTTCAATTTTATCTTCTTTTATTCTTGCTATAGGAGTTATAGTATTATGTCTTACTCCTTCACTATGAGATAAAATATCATTTTCATAATCACTATGATTAATCCATGCTTGTAAAACTTCATCCGCTAAATCCAATAACCTGTCTTTATACTCTTTTTTAGCTTTTAGTCTTAAAACTGATAGTGGCCAATTAACTATACCAGTTTCTATTTCTGGATAGTTTTTAAAAGTAACTTTACTTGAAATTCCAGCCATTTCCATACCAAAACTATGCTTACCTGCTTGGAAATGATCATGTGATAAAATTGAACCACCTACTATAGGTAAATCAGCGTTAGAACCTATAAAATAATGTGGGAATAACGTAACAAATTCTATTAATCTTTCAAAAGTACCCCTATCTATTTTCATAGGTCTTACTTCTCCTGAAAAAACTATAGAATGTTCGTTATAGTATATGTAAGGTGAATATTGGAAAAACCAATCTTCATTTGTAAGATTTAATTTTAATATTCTATGATTTTGTCTTCCAGGGTGATTTATTCTACCCATATATCCTTCATTTTCTTTACATAATAAAGATTTAGGATAAGAAGATGCTGTAGAATTTCTAGCTAACGCAATTTCTTTTGGATCTTTTTCAGGTTTAGAAAGATTTATCGTAATCTCTAAAGGACCATATTTACTATCATAGTTATAGCTTACATTTTTTGCAATTCTATCTGTTCTAATGTAGTTACTTTTTTTAGACATAGCATAGAAATATTCTGTTGCAGAATTCTTATCTTCTCTATATTTGTTCCAAAAAGTATCTGTTATTACAGATGTCCTTGGTAAAATTTGTCCCATAATTTTTGAATTTAATAAGTCATGGAATACAAGTATATCTTCCTTTAATCTTCCATTTTCTCCAGCCCATTTAGTAATATTATCTAAAATATCTGTTGGATATTCTACATCTTTAATTTCTTTTTTTAATTCTTCTATTTCTTCTTTAGAGAATTCAGGATAATCATCTAAATCTAATATTTCTAAAACTTTATTTCTTACTAAAATTTCATCAATAGGCTCTATCATTTGATTTGATAGACCAAAGAGAATAATTTTCTCAATTTCTTTATAAATATTCATACAAACTCCTAATATTTTCTATTTTGTTCCCAACGCCAAGCTGAGTTTATTATATCATATAAACTATATTCTGATGTCCATTTTAATTCTGTCATTAATTTTGTAGGATCTGCAATTAATAATGCAGGATCTCCAGGACGTCTTTCAGCTTCAACTACACTAAATTCTTTTTTAGTAACTTTTTTAACCGTATCTATAATAGATTTAACAGAAAATCCTTTTCCATTTCCCAAATTATATTCTAAAGAAATATTTTCATTAAACATTTTTTCCATACCCATAATATGAGCCTTAGCTAAATCGTATACATGTATGTAATCTCTAATACAAGTACCATCTTCAGTATCATAATCAGTACCAAAAATTTTTATACATTCTCTTTTACCTATTGCAGCTTCTAAAATAACTGGAATTAAATGTGTTTCTGGAGAATGTGCTTCACCTATTAAACCATCCATATCTGCTCCAGCTGCATTAAAGTATCTTAAGATAACCGATTTTAATCCATAAGCTTTTTCAAAATCTTTTAGTATAATTTCAACCATTCTTTTTGAACTTCCATATGGATTAATTGGATTTTGAGGATGTAATTCATTTATTTTTTCAGCCTGTGGTTCTCCAAATGTAGCAGCTGTAGAACTAAATACAAAGTTTTTAACATTAGATTCAACCATTTGATTTAAAAGATTGATTACTTTACCAACATTATTTTCATAATATTTACCAGGGTCAGTAACTGATTCTCCAACTTCAATAAATGCTGCAAAGTGCATTACTACATCTATTTTTTCATTTTCAAATACTTCTTTTAATTTATCTCTATCTCCTAAATCACCTATAATTAATTTAACATTTAATATTTCTGCAACCTCTTTATGACCTTTTGATAAATTATCATAAATAATTACATTATATCCTTCTTGTTTAAGTAATTTAACTGTATGTGATCCAATGT
The DNA here is from genome assembly GCF_001559775.1 of Streptobacillus felis. Taxonomy (NCBI): domain Bacteria; kingdom Fusobacteriati; phylum Fusobacteriota; class Fusobacteriia; order Fusobacteriales; family Leptotrichiaceae; genus Streptobacillus; species Streptobacillus felis. Next base: position 11,918 of record NZ_LOHX01000318.1, read on the forward strand.
ATCCTGCTCCACCTACAACTAATACATTCTTCATAAAATTTCCTCCTACATTGTCTTATTATATATTATACCTATGTAAAAAACAAGATAAAAATTAGTTTTCTCCCGTTTTTTACAAGTTAATCTTTTATCTATTTTACACTTCCGAATATATATTTAATTTTTTCAAAATACGGATTAGTTGGTGTTGTTAATTTTGAATCAAAATTTTCTATATTTATTCCATTTTGATAATTTTGTGCTTCTATTGCAACACCTAAATATCTAGGATTTATCTTTAAATCGCCAAAAGGAATAACATCATCTAGATAATTACCTGTATATATTACCATACAATTTTGTGTTGTTTCAACATCTAATTTTATTCCTGAATGTTCAGAATACATAGAAAGTGCAACATCGTTATTTTTATTTAAAACAAATGCATGATCATATGCTCTTGTAATATCAAATTGTGAATCTGATTTTTCTATACCATCTTTAATTTTAGAATACTTTCTTAAATCAAAACATGTATTTTCTACAGATTTTTTTTCTCCAGTAGGAACCATATTTGATTTTACAGGACAAAATTCATTAGCATTAATCTTAATATACTGTTCATCTCCATTAATATTTAAGTCACCAGCTAAATTAAAATATGAATGGTTAGTTAAATTTATATATGATTTTCTATCACTTTCTGCATGTAACTCAACTAATAGTACAGAATCTTCATTTATCATATATCTAATGAAAAAGTTCATATTACCATGGTGATTACCTTGTAAATGAGGCCAAAAATATTTAAGTTCTATACCTTTATAATCTTCAAAAGTAACTGGTGTTACATCAAATATTTTTGAAGTTAGACCTTCCTTACCTCCGTGATTTGCATTTTCACCACTATTAATACTTAAAGCATATTCTATGCCATCTATCTTATACTTCCCACTTTCTATTCTACCAGAAGTTGGACCTATAATAGCTCCAGCATAACTAGGATCATTTAAATATTTTTCAAAAAAATCATAACATAGTACCACATTTCTAAAATTTCCATCTTTATCTTCTACTAAAATTTTATTTATTATTCCACCTAAGTTTAATATATGTACTTCAAATCCTTTTGAATTTTTCAAAATATGTTCAACTACATCTTTATCATTTAATTTTCCTAATATATTTTTGGTATAATTTATCATATTGTTCTAGCACCTTCACTAACATTTGCAATATAGAAGTCAGCTTTTAGACCCGTTTTTTCAAAATATTTTCTACCTACATTTTCTATAAACATATCTACATTCATTTTATTAACTATACTTACAGTACAACCACCAAATCCTGCACCTGTCATTCTAGAACCAACTACACCTTCTTCTTCCCAAGCTGCTTCAACTAGTGAATCTAGTTCTTTACCTGTTACTTCATAATCATCTCTTAATGAAATATGTGATTCATTCATTAGTTTACCAAATGTTTCTAAATCACCTTTAGTTAAAGCTTCTTTAGCCATTAAAGTTCTTTGATTTTCATAGACAGCATGTTTTGCTCTCTTTTGTCTAATATCTGATTTAATTAAATCTTTATTAGCTTCAAACTCTTCTATAGATAATTCTCCTAGAGCTTTAATATCTAATTTAGTTTGTAGTTCTTCAAGTGCCATATCACATTCAGAACGTCTTTCATTATATTTTGAATCAGCCAACCCACGTCTTTTATTAGTATTTGCTATAATAATATATTCATTTTCAAGCACTACTGGTACATATTCATATACTAAAGTATTACAATCTAATAATATAGCCATATCTTTTTTACCCATAGCTACAGCAAATTGATCCATTATACCTGAATTAACTCCTATGAATTCATTTTCAGTCAATTTACCTAATTTAACTATTTCTACAGTATCAATATCAAATTTAAATTCTTCTCTAAGTAATATTCCTATAACCATTTCTACAGATGCTGATGATGATAAACCTGCTCCATTAGGTATATCTCCATAAAGTAAAACATCAAATCCATGATTAATATCATATCCTTTTTCTATAAATGCTTTAAACATACCTTTTGGATAATTAACCCAATCATGAGCTGGATCATTTACTAAAACATCTATGTCAAATTCTATTACTCCTTTTTCTACAAAATTTTCAGAATAGAATCTACATTTTCTATCTTCTCTTTTTGCAACTAAAGCTATAGTACCTCTATCTATTGCACAAGGAAAAACATTTCCTCCATTATAGTCAGTATGTTCACCTATTAAATTAACTCTACCAGGTGCAAAATATCTGCTTTCATATTTTCTTCCAAATAATTCATTAAATCTGTTCTCTATAACCTTTAACATGACTATCCTCCACAAATATTAATTTTTCTTCTTATATTTAAGCATATCTATACCTACAGCAATTATTATAATTAAACCTTTAATTATGAATTGCCAATATGGGTTTACCCCTATATATGTTAATCCGTAGTTAATCATAGTAAAGATAATAACCCCTGCTACTACTCCAGATATTTTTCCAACTCCTCCTGAGAATGAAACTCCTCCAACAACGCAGGCTGCAATCGCATCTAATTCATAAAGGTTTCCTAAGTTATTTGATGCAGAACCTATACGTGCAGCTTCTAAGAATCCACCAACTGCATACATAATACCTGAAATAATATATACTAATATTAATGTTTTAGTTACATTAACTCCTGAAACCTTTGCAGCTTCTGGATTTCCTCCTACTGCAAATAAGTTTTTACCAAATACTGTTTTGTTCCATACTATCCACATTACAAGAACTGTAACTGTTGCATATATTATTAATTTTGGTAAAAAGAAAGAACCAATTTTAATATTACCAACTATAGTTGAATAAGCACTACTAAATCCAGCAACAGGTGTAGATCCTGTATAATCAAAATATAATGAGTTAGCACCATATGCAATTATCATCATACCCATAGTTGCAACGAAAGGAACTATGTTAAATTTAGAAACTAATATTCCATTTACTAGTCCTATTACTGAACCTATTATTATAACTAAAAATAAAGTAATAAATACTGTAGCAAATGTTGGTTCATCTGCAAAACCTAAACCTTTTGCCATAGATGAAATAGCACCTTTAATTCCTGGATATTGTTCTACAAATTTATATATCTTATTAGGATTAGCTACTGTTTGTAATAAAGTAGCTGAAATTAATCCTGCTATACCAATTTGTCTACCAGCTGAAAGGTCTGTACCTTGAGTTACTATAATACCTGCAACTCCTAAAGCTATAATCATTTTAACTGATGATTGAGTTAAAATGTTGATAACGTTTCTAAAACTTAAAAATGAAGGTTCTTTAATTACTATTACTATAAATAAAAGTAATAATACCATATAAATTCCACCATTAATAAATAATGATTTTAATTTCTTAATTTGTTCGTTATTCATTACTTCCTCCTATAAATACATTGCTGTTAATTTTAATATTTCTTCTTGAGTTGTTTCTTTTGTATTTACTATTCCTGCAACCCTTCCATTACTCATTACAACTATTCTGTCTGTAATACCTAATAATTCAGGCATTTCAGATGAAATCATAATAATACCTTTATCTTTTTCAGCAAGTTCTATCATTAATTGATAAATTTCAAATTTAGCTCCAACATCTATTCCACGTGTAGGTTCATCCATCATTAAAATTTCAGGATTAGTTAATAGCCATCTACCTATAATAACTTTTTGTTGGTTACCTCCAGATAAGTTACCTATACTTTGAAATTGAGATGGTGTTTTAACATTCATAGAATCAATAACCCATTTAGTGTCATCTGCTACTTTATTATCATTAATTAATCCAAATTTAGAATAATTTTTAACATTAGATATGATAGAATTAAATCTAATATCTAACATAGAAAATATACCTGTAGCACGTCTTTCTTCAGTTATTAATGCTAACCCATTATCAGTTGCTTCTTTAGGAGAACGAATTTTTTTAATTTGATCATGTATTTTAATATCACCTAAATAATCTCCACGCATACCAAATATTGTTTCTACAACTTCTGTTCTCTTAGAACCAACAAGTCCTGCTATACCTAAAATTTCTCCTTTATGTAAATCAAAACTTACATCTCTTAAGTCTTTATTTGTTAATCCTTCTATAGACATAATAACATCTTTAGGTTTACTTGTTTTAACAGGGAATCTATTACTTAAATCTCTACCAACCATAAGATTGATTATTTGATCTGTACTAAGTTCTTTAACACTTTGAGTTGCAACCCACTGTCCATCTCTTAATATAGTTATTTCATCACATATTTCTTTTATTTCTTCCATTTTATGTGATATATATACTATACCTATTCCACTACCTTGTAATTTTTTGATTATACGAAATAGATGATGTACTTCATTTTCTGTTAATGAAGAAGTTGGTTCATCCAAAATTAAAACTTTAGAATTATATGAAACAGCTTTTGCTATTTCAAGCATTTGCATTTGTGATACACTTAATGTGCTAACTTTAGCTTTTGGATCTATATTAATATCTAAATTTTTAAATATTTCTAATGTGTCATTATACATCTTTTTTTCGTCAACCATACCATATTTAACTGGGTATCTTCCTAGCCAAATATTATCCATGACATTTCTTTGCAATACTTGATTTAATTCTTGATGAACCATTGAAACTCCATGTTCTAATGCATCCTTAGAATTTATAAAATTAATAGGTCTACCTTCTAATTTAATTTCACCTTCATCTTTTTTATATATACCAAATAAACATTTCATCAAAGTAGATTTTCCGGCACCATTTTCTCCCATTAGTGCATGAACACTATTTGGCCTAATTCTTAAATTTACTTTGTCTAATGCTTTTACCCCTGGAAATTCTTTTGAAATTCCATTCATTTCTAAGACATATTCAAAATTTAAGTTTTCACTCATTCATTCCACCTCATTTTTTTAAAAAAAGCCACTATAAAGTGGCTTTTTATTTAAGTTTTATTTTTTAAATTCTTGATAGTTGTCTTTATCTACACCAACATAAGGTACTCTAACTGCTTTATCCACTAATTTCCATTCAGTTCCTTCTGTAGGTTCTTTACCTAATGCAATATTATGAGCTAAATCTAATACTGCTAAAGCTTGGTTTTTACCATCGTTTAATACTGTTCCTGATAATTCACCTTTTTCAATTAATAATAATGCTTCAGGTATAGCGTCTACACCGTAAATAGGTAATTTTTTGTTGTGAGCTTTAGTTGCTTCTAACGCACCAAAAGCCATACCATCATTGTTAGCTATGATAACTTCTAATTTATCTCCGTTAGGACCTGATAACCATGCATCAACTTTATCTTTAGCTTGTGCTGTATCCCAGAAAGCTGCATCTTCAAATAATTTTTCAGTTTTAATTCCAGCTTCTTCAACAGTTTTAACTGAGAATTCAGTTCTTGCAACTGCATCTGGATGTCCTGGTTCTCCAATTAACATAGCGTATTGGATAACACCGTCACCATTTAAATCTTGTGCAGGATCTGCTTGCCAGTTTTTAACTATAGTTTGTCCTTGGAATACTCCTGATTCTTGAGGGTTGTTTCCAACATACCATGCTTTATCATAAGAGTTTAAAGCTTCAACACCTGGATCTTTGTTAAATAATACTATAGGTACATTAGCTGCTTTAGCTTTATCAATAACTGATTGTCCAGCTGTTGGATCAACTAAGTTAATTACTAAAACGTCAACACCTTTAGAAATTAATGTGTCGATTTGGTCGTTTAAAACTGCTTGAGAGTTTTGAGAGTCATTTTCTAATAATTCAATGTTAGGGTATTTTTCTTTAGCAATTGCATTCATGTCATTTCTCATACCTGCTAAGAAATTGTCATCAAATTTGTAATAAGTAACTCCTAAAGTAACTTTTTTCTCTCCTTCTGCTGCAGGAGCTTCTTCTGTTTTACTACCACAAGAAAGTACAAAAGTTAATAGTACTAACATCATTGTAAGTAATTTTTTCATTTTTCTCACCTCTAAATTTAATTTATTTATTACTATATTAATAGTCTAAAGTGTAAATATTTTCTCTCCTGAGAATAAGTTCATTATTATAAGAAATATAGAACCATATTTTTCTACATCATCTCCAAATTCTGTAGGATATATATTTACTACTCCTCCAAAATCTTGAGTTATCATTCCATCTATTCCTCTTTCAAAATTTTTAAAGAATACATTTTTAGCATGGATAATATCACCAGCTACTATTATATTACCTATATCTAAAACATTAAGTATATTACCAACTGTTTTACCAATTTCAGTACTTGCTTCTTTAACTATAGAATAATAAGGTTCTTCTCCTTCTAAAGCTTTATCAAATATTTCTTTATATGTAAGATACTTATTTTCAGAATCTATTCCTTGTTTTTCAAATTCCCAAAATACCTTATTTCTTATCATATTTGCAGAATACTCTGCTTCAAGACATCCAAATTTACCGCATTTACATTTACTATTTGAAGCTGGATTTACAACAAAATGCCCTATCTCACCAGCACAGAAATGAACACCTTCAAATATTTTATCATTTATCATTATTGATGATCCTATACCATCTTTAATGTATATATACATAACATTTGATAGTTTCTTAGCTCTATAGATTTCAGCCTTTAACATAGACCTTACATCATTATCAACTATAACTGGAACTTCAAATTTAGTTTCTAAATAATCTTTTAGCTTAAGATTATTCCATTTTAAATGTGGAGAAAATATTGATGAACCATCTTTTGTATTTACTACACCATTAATCGCAAGACCTATACCTGATATATCATTTTTACCATATTTTTCTAGTAAAAATCCTATTTCATCAGTTAATAAAGTCTTTAATTTATCAGGTGCTTTGAATTGAAATTTTTTTCTTCTAGTTTCTATGATAGTTCCATCTATTTTACTAACAGAAATATCAATGAAACCTGAACCAAAATTAATTCCAATTACTTTTTTATATTCTGGATTAATTTTTAAAATTTTTCTTGGTCTACCACCTTTAGATGACAAAGTATCATCTTCTAAAACTAATAACTCATCCATAAGTTTTTTTATAGTCTTAGAAATTGCAGCAGGTGATATATTCAACTCAAGGGATAAATCCATTCTTGTCATACTTTGATTTTTAGATATTAATTCTAAAACCTCATATTCTGTATCGTTTAATCTTTTCATTAGTCTCCCTTTATATTAATATTATAATGTGTTTTTTTTTCTTTGCTTTCTTTTTTTTAAATTTTAGTACACTCTTTTTTAACTATATATTATATATACTATCATATATATAGTAAATACATACTTTATTATTAAGGAACTTTTTTTACTTTTCCATATAATCTTTGTTACCACTACGTCTTATTAAATATTTCAATCTACTAGAGACCATTTTTATCCCTACTTCATTATCTTTTCCACGAGGTATTATTACATCTGCATATCTTTTAGAAGGTTCTACAAATTCAAGATGCATAGGTTTTACAGTACTTATATATTGCTCTTTAACATTATCAAAACTTCTACCTCTTTCTTGTATATCTCTTTCCATCCTTCTAAGTAATCTAATATCATCATCTGTGTCAACAAAAATCTTCATATCTAATAAATTTCTTATTTTTTCTATAGCAAGTATTAATATACCTTCTACAATAATAATAGACTTTGAATCTATTCTTTCTGTCTCTTTAGTTCTGTTATGTTCAGCAAAATTATATATAGGTTTTTCAATACTTTGATGATTACTCAACATAATTATATGTTGTTCTAGTAAATCAAAATCAATAGAATTTGGATGATCATAATTTAATTTTACTCTTTCAGAGAAAGATAAATGATCATTTTTCTTATAATATGAATCCTGTTCAAGTAATACTACATCGTCTCCATTTTTCATTAAATCTTCTAATACTGCGTTAGCAACTGATGTTTTTCCACTACCAGTACCACCAGCTATTCCAATAATTATTGGTTTTTGCATATTTCCTCCTAAATAAAAAAAGCTTGTATAATACCAAGCTTTTTTTCCGAATTTACTATATTAACCCTAATAACTTAATTACCTCTATAGTATCTTTAGTTGATATTATTTTTTCTAAAATATCTTCTTCATATGAAAGTTTTGAAATTTTTTGTAATAAATCTAAATGTTCCTTCTTTGTATCTTCAGGTGCCGCTATCATAAAAAATAATTTTGATGGTTCTTCATCAAATGAATCAAAGTCTCTACCCTCTGGAACAATAGCTAAAGCTAAAGCTAATTTATTTATTGCTGGAGATTTTGCATGAGGAATTGCAATTCCATCCTGCATACCAGTAGAAGTTAAGTTTTCTCTTTCAATTAAGTCCTCTACAAAAACATCAAACATTCCATCATTAATGACATCTCCAGATTCTAAAAATAAGTGTGCCATTTCTTTAATAATATCTTCTTTTTTTTCAGATTTTAATCCAAAAATAATTCTATCTTTAGTTAAAAAATCAACTATTCTCATTTATTCATACCTCTTCAATTTTTTTTAAAATATCTTCTATTATTTTTTCATTACTAATTTCACTTAAATTGTATTCTACATAATCTTTATCTTTTTTAAACCATGTAACTTGTCTTTTAGCATAATTCCTACTCTTTTGTTTAAGTAAAGATATTGAATCTTCAAAATTCATATCACCAGAAAAATACATGAAAAGCTCCTTGTACCCTATTGCTTTTGTATTAGGATATTTTCTATACATTTCCTTTGCCTCTTCAAGCAACCCATTTTCTAACATAATATCTATTCTTTTATCAATTAAACCGTATAATTCTTCCCTATTTCTATTTAAAAATATCTTAAGGAATGTATAATCATTATTCTTAACATTTACATTAGTAATTTCACTAAATTTTTTCCCTGTAAGTAAACATACTTCAACAGCTCTTACTAATCTAGTTTTATTTTCTTTATCAATTTTATCATATGTTTCTTTATCAAGTTCTTTTAGTTTATCTAAAAGTTCTTCTTTATTCATTTCTTCCAATTTTTTTCTTAATTCTTCATCTTTTGCTGGAAGATTTGAAAAACCATCAGTAACAGATCTTAGATAAAGTCCTGTACCACCTACTAAAATATATATTTTTTTATTATCATTTAGTATTTTATTAACAGCTTTTTCATATTCTCCAACAGAATATTCTTCATCTGGATTTACTAAATCCAACATATGATGTTTTATTCCCTCTTTTTCTTCTTCTGTAATTTTTGCAGTTCCAACATTCATCTCTTTATATATTTGCATAGAATCAGCTGAAATAATTTCAGCATTCAAAATTTTTGCAAGCTTTATTGAAAGAGAAGTTTTACCAACACCAGTTGGACCAGCTATTACTATAGCTCTATTGCACATAAGTAAATTCATATCCTGCAATAATTATAGTATCTCCTTCAACTACACCATGACTTTCAAGAACTTTTTCCATACCTAGTTTTCTCATTATTTGTAAGAATTGTATTATTCCTTCTTCTCCTAATAATACATATTTTCTTAATACATTATCAACTATTTGTCCTTTAAGTTCATATACTTCATCATCAAGTTTTTCAACTATCCAATCATCTTGTTTTCTCACTAAGTCAGGTAAAACTAAATCTAAGTCAGCTTCTTCTTCTATTACTTCACGTTCAGTATTTTTAACTAAATTCCAAACACGGTTAACTAATTCTTTAAGATTTTCTCCAGTAAGTATAGAACCAAAAACTATATTTTCTTCTTTAATCCCATGCTTTACTAATTCTTTCTTAAATTCAGCTATTTTTTCTTCCTTTTCATCAAATACCATATCCAATTTATTTGCAAAAACAATCTGCTCTTTCTTTGATAATCTTTCTGAAAATTTAAATAACTCGTTATTTATCTTTTCAAAATCTTCTATGGGTTCTCTTCCTTCTATACCAGAGATATCTACTATATGAACTATAGTTTTACATCTTTGTATATGTTTTAAAAATCTATCTCCAAGTCCAACACCTTCATGTGCCCCTTCAATTAATCCAGGAATATCAGCTATTACAAAACTTTCTTCATCACTAATTCTTACAACACCTAATTTTGGTTTTAAAGTAGTAAAGTGATATTCAGCAACTTTTGAATTAGCAGCAGATACCTTGTTTATAAAGCTTGACTTACCTACACTTGGATAACCTACTAAGGCTACATCTGCTAATAGTTTTAATTCAAGCTTAATCTTTAATTCCATTCCTTCTCTACCAGATTCAGCTATTTTAGGTGCTTTTCTAACAGATGATTTAAAATGAATATTTCCACGTCCACCATCTCCACCTTTTAATAAAACAACTTCTTCATTTGGTACATCTAAATCTACTAATAATTTATCAGTTTCATAATCTCTTATCATAGTACCTACGGGAACTTTAATAATACAATTTTTACCTGATGCTCCTTTACATCTAGCTCCTGAACCTTTTTGTCCATCTTCAGCTTCGAACATTTTTATAGTTTTAAAATCAACTAAGGTATTTATATTAGGATCAGCAATAAAAATTACATCTCCACCTTTACCACCATCTCCTCCGTCTGGTCCTCCAAATTGAACAAATTTTTCACGACGAAAAGTGGCGGCACCATCTCCACCCTTACCAGATTTTACTGTTATTATACTTTCATCTATAAACATCTATTCTATTTCTTCTCCATTCTTTAATAGATTATCTACTTCAACACCTTCAGGTATTGAAATAAATACTTTATCAGAAACAAAAACTGTTTTACCAGACATAGCACGAGTTGCACCACTTAATATGTCTATCATTCTTTGTCCTTCTTCTCTATTTAAACCATCTAAGTTAAAAGTAATTATAGCTTTACTTTTAATTAAATCAACAAATCTTGTAGTTTCATTCATATTTTTTGGTCTTATAGCTATAAATTTCATATCTGTTTCCTCTCTTTTTATTTTTTTATTATCTTTTTTAAATAATGTAATTCCACTTGTTTCATTTTGAGTATCAACAACACTTTGTTCTTCTACATACTCTTCCTCTAAATCATCACTACCGAACAATTTTTTTAAAAAGCTCATGGTTACCTCCATTTTTTGTATTTATTTTAATTATACTATTATTTTAATTGTTTGTAAAGAAGTAAAAACCTAAATTAAAATAGTAAGTGTCCAAAAATGAACCTAAAAAAATGGGATATACAATACAATCATAAATGACCAAATTCATTAAAAGGAAGTGTATCCCCATAACTAATAATAACACAAAAATAAAAAATAATAAAAAGGTAAATTACAAGCATTTAAATTAAGATGATAAAGTCATCATAGAATACGATTTAAAAATCTTTTTATAACATTTTAAAAGAATATCTAAAATTTCAAATAAATCTCTTAGAACAATAAAAAAGGAAATAGATACAAGAGGATATCATTAATAAGAAAATTACTCTCAAAATTGAAAATAATGACTATTTAATTAAAAATATTGTTAAATTAAGATATAAGTATGAAATAGATTTTACAGTTCAAACACTATAAAATTACATACATAGTGGATTTTTTATTGAATATGGTTACAAGAAAAAGAATAATACTATTGTCTATAAAAATAAAGGTATTAAAATTTACAAAAAAATGTCATTAGATCTGGTGGATTAAGTATAGATAAAAGAACTTAGAATGTAAATAATAGAGAAGAATTAAGGATAGTGTCGTTGGACTTAAAGAAGGTTCTAGAAAATCAATAATGATTTTAACTGAGAAAAATACTGGAATTAATATTGTTTTTTTAGCATCAAAAATAAATGAGAATATAATAAAATCAATAGCATAAGATAATGGTACTAAGTTTTCTAATATAAAAGAAATAACAAAATTAGGTGTTGATTGGTATTTTCCACATCCTAATTGCTCTAATAAGAGATGGAGTAATGAAAATAAAATGGTAATAAGATTTGTCCCTAAGAGAACATTTAAAAAAAAATGTCAAAGATATTGAATATTTTATGAATAATTTATCCAAGAAAAATTCTCAATTCTTTAACATCTAAAAAAGTTTCTGATAGTCTATTAAATCTAGCTTAGTTAGATTTTTGGACACTTACTATTTTAATTTAGGTAAATTACCTCCTATTTTACCACATCAAACTTCAAAGCAAAAAGTGCTCTAAATCTTTTATTGTATTCTATAGACGAGTCTATATTTAATCTTGATAAATCAAAATTTACTCCAAGCTTTACCCTAGGATTAAATGACCTATAGTCTGTATCAAATCCTATACTTGAATAAAAATTTTTATACTTTAAGTTAATATCTAAACTAGT
>NZ_LOHX01000319.1 GCF_001559775.1 Streptobacillus felis
TTGCAAAATGGTGTAAAGATTTTAACAAAGAATGCCAAGTAAAAGCCGAAAATAATTCTAATAGTTTAAATGCAGCAGAAGTAATGAAAGAAAACTTGCGTTTGAAAATAGAATTAGAATAAATGAAAAAATTGGAACTAATTTACTAAATTTTATACTAAAAAAAGCTAAAAAATATGGTTGTCATATAGTGCATTTAGATTCATTTGAATTTCAAGGTGTTGAATTTTATCTTAAGAATGGATTTGAGATTTTTGGTATATTAGAAGATAGTCCAAAAGGATATAAAGAATATTTTTTAAAAAAAGTTCTAAAATAATTTTAAATTAGTATATATTAAAGAAAGTGGAAATTTAAGATGTCAAAAATAAAAAAAGAAACATTTGAGGCAAAAGGGGTGACAATATAGGTTTATACAGAAAATTTTTAAAATGACTATATATCATTACGGATATTGCTAGGTATAAAAATTAAGATGTTCCTAGATTTGTTATTCGGAATTGATTAAGAAATATAAATACTCTTGAATTTATAGGATTATGGGAAATTTTAAATAATAAAGATTTTAACCGTGTGCAATTCGATACGTTTAAAACAGAAGTAGGTTTATATAGATTCACTATGACTCCACAAAAATAGATTGAATTTACAAATGTAAAAGGAATAGTATCGAAATCAGGTAGATATGGTGGAACATATGCACATAGTAATATAGCATTAGAATTTGCATCTTGGTTATCACCAGAATTTAAATTATACATAATTCAAGATTATAAAAGAGTTAAATCTGATGAAAAATCAGAATTATCTTTAACATGGAATTTACATAGAGAAATAAGCAAAATTAACTTTAAAATACACACAGATTCTATTAAAACATATTTATTAAATGATTTAACAGATGATTAGTTAGGTTTTAAATATGCAGGTGAAGCAGACATGTTAAATGTAGCTTTATTTGATAAAGCAGTAAAACAATGGAGAGAAGATAATAAGGATTTAAAGGGTAATATGAGAGATTGTTCTAGTATAAGTGAATTACTAGTTCTTTCTAATATTGAAAGTTATAATGCAATATTAGATAGACTATTACACCATTGCAATGTTATTAATATTAATGATAGATCTTATAGAGTTAGAGATTATTATCAAGAATAGAGAAACGACTTTCTTATTTTGACAAAATACTACATTTTTATATTGACATTAACAATAACATATATTTTCTAGGAAATGGAGATGGATATGTATACAATACAGAATTTAAAAACAATATAAATAAGGGGTAGCACAATATGTTTGTGATGCAATACAAGAATATGTAAAAGCTTAAAATTGGAGGTTAGTATGAAAGAAAAAATAAAATTTATATTACTAGTAGTATTAGCTATTTGGATAATATTTTTTTCAATTTTTATCCTTCCTATGCTTATGGGAATTATTATTGGTAATATAATGTTTGAAGAAAATAGTATGTATTTAAGTATATTAAAAATGATATTTTTAATTATTCTATTATATATTATCCCTCTTTCATATTTTCTAAAAAAATTAAAAGAATATAATTTTAAACATTTTTTTGTAATAATATTTTTATTAGTAATTTCATATATATTAATAATATTTATATAAAATAAAGGAATTATCACATATTTTGTAGATAATTCCTTATTTTTATTCTGATCTAAGTGCTTCCATAGGTGATAATTTAGCTGCTTTTTTAGCAGGATAAATTCCAAATATTATACCTATGAATACTGAAATTAAAGTAGAAATTAATAAAGTAGATAATTTTAGTATAGGTAATACACCGAAAAATAGACCTATACCTAATGAAATAACATATCCTAAAACTACCCCTATAACTCCTCCTAATAGAGTTAAGATTATGGATTCTATTAAAAATTGTAATAAGATATCTCTATTTTTAGCACCTATAGCCTTTCTCAATCCTATTTCTGAAATTCTTTCACTAACTGATACAAGCATAATATTCATAACACCTATACCACCAACTACTAAAGATATCCCTGCTATAAGTGAAATGAAAATTGAAATTTTTCCAAGCATATCAGTTACAATAGTCATATCCTTACTAAGTGGTTCTAAAATGTAAATATCATTACCATTAGATTTATTCATTAAATGCTCTTTTACTACATCTATAGTATTTTTCATTATAGTTTCATCTTTAAATTTAACATAAATATTTCTTGATCTATCTATATTTATTTGACTTAATGGAGCTATAAGTGACTTATATTCTACATTACTAAATAGTGCTCTAAATTTTTCATCTACATCTTTGAAAGTTCCAACTACAGTTAAAGAAAATATAGTTCCCGCATTATCAAAAGTTTTTGTTTTTATTCTCTTACCTATAGCTCTTTTTTCACTTCCAAATAATCTTATGGCATCGTATCTACTTAATAGAGCTACATCAGCCTTATTTTCGTGCTCTTCTTTAGAAATATTTCTACCATATGTTATCTCTACCCCTAGTCCTTTTATTCCGTTTTCATCAAGGTAATTTATTTTATGAATCTCACCATTTTTAGTATCTTCACCTGTTACCTCATTAGATATGAAAGCACTTTCAACATTACTAATTTGTGATATACTTATTAAATCATCTTTTATGAAAAGCATATCTCTATTAATTTCAAATTCTGAACCTTCATCTACTGAAACAAGTACAACTTTACCTAGACTTTTTTTAAAATCACCTAATAGTGAATTTTCAAATCCTGCACCTAAAGATGAAATTAGTATAACAGATCCTATACCGACTATGATACCTAAAGTTGTTAAAAAGGTTCTCATTTTAAATCCAAATAAACTTTTTATAGATAATAGAAATAGTTCCAATGTTTCCATATTATCCCTTTCTTTCTAAAACGGTATCATCTGAATAAATTACTCCGTCTTTTAATCTTATTATTCTTTTTGTATGTTCTGCAACATCTTCTTCATGAGTTACCATTAAAATAGTAACACCTTTATCGTTTAAATCTCTAAATATTTTTAGAATTTCTTCTCCAGATTTTGAATCTAGATTTCCTGTTGGTTCATCTGCAAATATTATTTTAGGATTATTAATAAGAGCTCTTGCTATAGCAACTCTTTGTTTTTGACCACCTGACATTTCTATAGGTTTATGGTGTATTCTATCTCCAAGTCCAACATTTTCAAGTAATTTTATAGCTCTTTCTCTTCTTTCTTTCTTATTAATTCCATTATACATAGCAGGAAGTTCAACATTTTCTAAAGCTGTTAATTTAGGTAATAAATTATATGCTTGGAATACAAAACCTATCATTTCATTTCTAACTTTTGATAATTCGTCATCTGACATATTTGAAACATCTATTCCATTTAAAATATATTTTCCTTCAGTTAAATTATCAAGACAACCTAAAATATTTAAAAATGTTGATTTTCCACTTCCGGAAGGCCCCATTAAAGATACATATTCTCCTTCTTTTATTTCAAGGTTTAAACCTTTTAATACTTTTAGAGATAGATTACCATTTTTATATATTTTTATAACATTTTGTATATCTATCATCTTATGATGTCCCCTTCTTTATATCTTTGGTCTAAATTATTTATTATTCTATCCCCTTCAGATAGTCCAGATTTTATTTCATATTTTATGCTATTATTGATACCAGTTTCTACTGAAACTTTTTTAACTCTATTAGATTTATCTAGTGCATAAACATATTTATCTCCATTATCATCTATCATTACGTCAGTATAATTAACAACTAATATATTATCTAATTTGGCAAAAACAATTTCCATGTCTACTATATCACCAGGTTTTAATGGTGAGTTAGGTTCTAAATTTATACTTACTTTAGTAACATTATCATTGTATTTTTCACTCTTAGTTGATATTCTTGCTATTTCATCTATCTTACCAATTATTTTTGTATCATCTATTAAAGACTGTGAACTTATTGCTACTTCATCCCCAACCTTAAATCTATTAACCTTTGAATTAGGTACTTCAGCAACTATTTTTAAATTTTCTGTATCAACTATTTTATATAGTGGTTTAGAAGGATCTATTTTAAAATTTTCTTCTACATTAAATTCTATGATAGTTCCTGAAACAGGAGATTTTATTTTATTTGAAATATCCTTACTTTTTGCAATTAATTCATTGTATTCTAAATTTGTTATAGTTAAATTATCTCTTGCATCATCTAATTCTGATTTAGGAACAGATCCTATGTTGTATAGTTCAAGAGTATCTCTATATTTTTTATTTACCTTACTTAAGTTTAGTCTTGCTTTAGTTATGCTATTGTTAACTTCAAGAAGAGAACTCTCATCTAATTCTGCTAGTATATCGCCCTTTTCAACTTCATCTCCTAATCTGAAATTTATTTTTCTAACTTCTCCTTCAAGATTAGAATAAATTAATACTTCTTTTTTACTTACAACAGACCCGTTAAAATTATATCCAAAAACTAAATTTTCTCTTGTTACTTCATTAATTTCTGTAAAGTTTTCATTAGTTATATTATTTTTAAATTTATATGCTCCAAAACCTATTAATATTAAAATTATTAATATATATATACCTTTTTTCATTTTACTCTCCATTTATTTTCCACTCAAAAATTGAAAAATCTATTTCAATTTTTTTCAGATTAAGTTTTAAATTTTTAATGTCTTTTCTTTTTTCAACTAATTTTAAATAACTTTCATTACCCTGTCTATATTTAACTTCCATAGTTTGTAATTCTCTTTTGTAATTTTCAAGAGATTTTATTGCCTGCTTATATGAAAGTTTTAATCTAGCATATTCATTATTTTTTAGTAGTAGATTTTTTTCTAAATATATTTTACTATCTTCTTTTAGTTCGTTTATTTCCTTCTTCTTTTCATTTAATACATTAATTTCATTTTCAGAAAAATCTATTAATTTTGAAATGTTAAGATTAATTCCAAAGTTCTTATTCAGTATATCGTAATTTGAAGATACTGTAACTGTTGGTATTACATTAGTAGAAATATATTTTTGATATTCTATTTCCTTCTTAGATATTTCAAGATCCTTAATGTTATTATGAGATATTACGTTTTTATTTATTTCTTCCCTATCTAAGAATTTAAATTTAAACTCAGGTAATTTTGTAATATCTATCTTATTTTCCTTAATTTCAAGTTTTAGTATATCAAATTCATCTTTTGAAATTTCAAGATTAAGTTTTGCAATCTCTAAATTGTCTTTAAAACTAATATATTCATTTTTAGATATTAGTCCTCTTTCATATTGTTTTTTTATTACAACTTCATCACTTGAAAGTTTATTTAATTCTTCATTTATTATATCTAGTTCATATTTTTTTAGTATATATCTTGAATAAAGATTTAGTATAGATTCTACCTTTTCCTTGTTCTTTGAATGAATATTATGTTTTTCTATTTCATAATCTATATTACTTTCATTTATGAAATCATAAGTATAATTATTTATTGTTGCACTAAGGCCTATAGAATGAGAACTTATTTCCTTATCTTTTAAATCAACCCCTATATTATATGTTAAAGGACCATATTCAACATTTAGGCTTGTATTTACATTATAGTTATGTGTATATTCGTTTTGATCATTTAAACTTAAGGTATATCCAGTATCAAAACTAGGTGTAATTTTTGGCATGTATAAGCTACCAAGTAGTTTTTTTGTTTTATTCTTCTTAGCTACATTTAATTCTTCAGCAATATTTGTTTGTATATGTTTTTTTTCAAATTCACTTAATTCACTAGAATAGACATATGTGAAAAGTGATAATAATAAGATAAATTTTTTCATAATTCTCCTTTTGTATTTTAATGGACTAATTATATCATATACAAATTTTAATTCAATACATGTTATGGTATAATAATGAATTTAAAAGTAATTTCTAATGAGTTTAGACCAAATATTATGATTCTATTAGATTATTATGGTAAAATCTATTTGTACTTTATTATATTTTTAGGAAATATAAAAGGAATTGATAATATAAAAAAAGTGTAAAAGTATAAAAATGAAATGTATGATTTTTTTCATTTTTATGAAAATATTTACAAGTTGGTATTTGAAAAAAAACAAGGTATATTTAAAATAGAAGGAGACAGTTATGGTAAATGAGAGAGAAATAAGGATACTTGAAAAGCTTTTAGAAGAAAGTATTGTAAATCTTGAAAGTATTTGTGAGTATTTTAGAGTTTCAAAAAGAACAATACAGTATAATATTAATAATATAAATTACTATTTATCTAAAAAAGGTTTTTCAAAAATTGGTATAAAAAATGGGAATATACTATTAAGTTCAAAAACTGAATTAGAGCAGTTTCTGGAAAGTATTAAAGATAAAGAATATATAAATAGGGATGATAGAATAAGCTTAATTTATCTTTATGCCTTATACAATAAAAAAGGTTTAAATATATCTAATTTAGCAAAGAAAATAGATATTTCTAGAAATACTTTAAAACTTGATATGAACTTATTAGACGGAGAAAAATTTGAATATATACATTCTAGAGGATATTTTTTAGACTGGCCAAATAATAAAAAAATAGAATTTTTGGATGAAGTATATAATAAGAAATCTTTGCAGAAATATATTAAAGAAGTAATAGACTTTGATGCCATGAAAAATGTAGAAGATTTCTTTAAGGAATTATCTCAGAGTATTAAGTTTAATATTAATGAGGAAATATATCAAAAATTAATAATAACTATATATACTATGATAAAATTTCCAGAAAAAACTAAGGCTAATAATAAGTTTAGTTTAGAAGAAGAGAGAAATAAAATTAAAGTAATATTTACAGAATATTTTGGTATACATCCAAGTTTTGAAAAGATTTGTGAGATGCTTATAGGCCTTTCTATAAATCCAAACTTAGAATCTTGGTTAGATGAATCATTCTTAATTAAAAAGATGATAAAACAAGTTAGTGATAAGATAAGACTTGATTTGACTGAAGATAAAGTACTTTACGATTTTTTATTAAGCCACATTAAAGTTTCTATCTATAGACTTAAAAAAGGTATAAAACTTAAAAATTCTATTTATCAACAATTAGTACTTGAAGATGATCCTTTATTACCTATAATAAAATCATCAATTATAGAAATGGAAGAAATATTTGATATTAAATTTACAGAAATAGAAATATCACTTATAGCATATCATTTTAAAGCATCTATAGAAAGAATGAGAACTTTTAATAGGAAAAAAGTAATACTTGTTTGTGGATTGGGATATGGAACATCAAGAATACTTGAATATAATCTTAAAGAAAAATTTGATATAGATATAGTTGATGTTTTACCTGCATATATGATAGACAAGGTTAAATTTAATTCAACATCTGTAGACTATATTATTTCAACTATAGACTTAGAAAATGTAGACTTTGTAAAAATAAATCCATTACTAAAAGTAGAAGATTATGAAAAATTAGATGAATTGGGTATAAAAAGAAGAAAAGATAAAGTAATAGTTGATGAGATACTAGATGAAATTGAAAATAATGTTACAGGTGTGGATAGAGATAAACTTAAATATATACTTTTAGACAAATTTTCAAATATACTAGTAGATAGTTTTAAGGGTGAAAGTGAATTAATTAAAGCATTAAATAAAACTAGTGTAATATTTAAACAAAGTATAAATAGCTGGGAAGAAGCTATAGACATACTTGGAAATAATTTAGTTGCAAAAGGATCTGTTAGTTCTGAATATACTGAAGAAATGAAAAGAATGGTAAATAAACTTGGACCATATATAGTTATAGATGATGGTATAGCAATACCACATGCAAAACTAGAAAATTCAGTTTATGAAACAGACGCAAGCTTATTAATTTTAAAAGAACCTGTAGATTTTGGTAAGGGTAGAAAAGCTAAAGTATTACTTTGTTTTTCAAGTAAAGATAATAATTCTCATTTAGAATTATTAGGAGATTTCTATAAACTAATATTAAATGAAGGTTTCTTAGAAGAAATTGATAAGTTAAATACTTATGAAAAATTAATTGGTTATTTTAGTAGAAAAATATAGGAGAGGTAATAATGTTATTTAATAAGAGTAATGTAGTGATAAGAGATAGAGTAGAAAATTGGGAAGAAGCTATAAGGGTTGCAGCAGAGTCTTTAGTAGAAAGTAATAATATTAAAAGTGAATATATTGATAAAATGATAGAATCTGTTAATAAGTTAGGATTCTATATAGTACTTACTGATGATATTGCTATGCCACATGCAAGACCTGAAGATGGAGTAATAGAAACAGGAGTCTCATTCTTAAAGGTTAATGAAGCAGTAGAATTTGGAGATACTAAATTACATTTAATATTTGTATTAGCAGCTAAAGATAAAGATTCTCATATAGATACTATAGGTGATTTACTTGAAATTTTCAAAGATGATGATAAAATTGAAAATCTAAAAAAAGCTAATAAATTAGAAGATTTAATAGAAGTAATTAAAGGAGGTAAATAATATGAAAATTATGGCGGTTTGTGGATCAGGACTTGGGTCTAGTTTCATGTTAGAAATGAATGTAAAAAAAGTACTAAACAAAATAGGGGTGGAAGCAGAAGTAGAACATTCTGACTTAGCTTCTGTAACTATAAACAGTGCGGATTTATTTGTTATGGGTAGAGATATAGCTGAAAGCTCATCTATACCAGCAGATAAGGTAATAGTGTTAGATAGTATAATATCTATGCCAGAACTTGAACAAAAATTAACAGAGAAATTAAAATAATAAATTAAGGAGGATTTATGCAAGCAGTATTAAATTTTATTGTTGACATTTTAAAAACACCTGCAATATTAGTTGGTGTAATTGCGTTAGTGGGGTTATTATTACAAAAAAAACCTGCAACAGATGTTGTTAAAGGTACAATTAAAACAATTTTAGGATTCTTAGTTTTAGGAGCAGGAGCTGGATATTTAATAGACCAATTAGGGCCTATGACTAGTATGTTCGAAAAAGCATTTGCTATTCAAGGTGTAATACCAAATAACGAAGCAATTATTTCAGTTGCCTTAAAAGACTTTGGTACTACAACAGCATTAATTATGGCTTTAGGAATGGTAGCAAATATTTGTATAGCTCGTTTCACTAGATTAAAATATATATTCTTAACAGGTCACCATACTTTATATATGGCAGCTATGATAGCAATAATGTTACATATAGCTGGATTTAGTGGGACTTTATTAGTAGTAGTTGGTGCAGTATTATTAGGTTTAACTATGGCTATATTCCCAGCATTAGCACAACCTTTCATGAAAGGAATTACAGGAGATGATTCAGTAGCATTTGGACATTTCTCAACTTTAGGATATATACTTTCAGGATATATAGGTAAATTAGTAGGTAAAGGTTCTAAATCTACAGAAGAAATGCAATTACCTAAAAATTTATCATTCTTAAGAGATTCTTCTATATCTATCTCAGTAACTATGATGGTAATTTATGTAATCTTAGCAATATGTGCTGGTAAAGATTATGTAACAACAGAACTTTCAGGTGGAGATAACTATATAATATATGCTTTAATTAAAGGTATAGGATTTGCAGGAGGAGTTTACATTATTTTACAAGGTGTTAGATTAATCTTAAACGAAATAGTACCAGCATTTACAGGAATTTCAGAAAAATTAGTTCCTAATGCTAAACCAGCTTTAGATTGTCCTATAGTATTCCCTTATGCACCTAATGCAGTATTAATAGGATTCATATTCTCATTCTTGGGTGGATTAGTAGGATTATTCATTTTAGGTATGTTTAATGCAGTGTTAATTTTACCAGGTGTAGTGCCTCACTTCTTCTGTGGAGCAACAGCAGGAGTATTTGGTAACTCTACTGGTGGTAGAAGAGGAGCTATGATAGGAGCATTTGCAAATGGATTATTATTAACATTCTTACCAGCAGCTCTATATCCATTATTAGGAAGTTTAGGATATGTAGGAACTACATTCTCTGATGCTGACTTTGCTACTTTAGGAATAATTTTAGGTAATGCAGCTAAATTATTAAATCCTACAGTAATTACAGGTTTAGTGTTTGCAGTTGTTGCAGGGCTAGTTGCTCACAACTTCGTAAGTAAAGAAAAATAAAAAAAGAAAGAGATAATAATGAAAACTACAAAGGAATTTACAAAAGAAATTAGATTAAATGTTTTAAAGATGTTAAATAATTTAGGATTTGGTCATTATGGAGGTTCTTTATCAGTAGTAGAGACTCTAGCAGTACTATATAATGATATAATGAAATATGATTCTAAAAATCCTAACTGGGAAGAAAGAGATTACTTTGTTCTTTCAAAGGGACATGCAGGTCCAGCTCTTTATTCAGCCTTAGCTTTAAAAGGATTTTTCCCAGTAGAAGAATTACTTACATTAAATGTTAATGGAACAAAATTACCTTCACATCCAGATAGATTAAAAACTAAGGGTGTAGATGTAACAACTGGGTCATTAGGACAAGGTATTTCTATAGCTACTGGTATTGCTAAAGCTTTAAAAATACAAAAAAAAGAAAATAGAGTATTTACAATAATTGGTGATGGAGAAGCACAAGAAGGACAGGTATGGGAGGCTATGCAGTTTATAGCTCACAATAATTTAAATAATTTAGTTGTATTTATAGACTATAATAAACAACAATTAGATGGTTATTTAGAAGATATTTGTAGACCATATTCATTTGAAGAAAAAGCAAAATCATTTGGTTTAGATGCCCTAACTGTAAAAGGTGATGACATAGAAGGAATAAAAAATGCTATTCATTCTTTAAAAGATAAACCTTTAGTAATAGTTCTTGATTCAATTAAAGGTCAAGGAGTTAAATTTATAGAAACACTAAAAGGAAATCATCACATAAGACCTAATGAAGAAGTTAAAAAAGAATTAGAAAAGGCAATACTTGATTTAGAGAGTGAGGTGAAATAATGACACATATTTATAAAGGTGAGGAAGTTAAAGAAGCTTTAGAATTAAGAAAAGTATGTACTGATAAATTACATGAATTTTTAGAAAAAGATAAGGATGTAGTAGTTTTAGATGCAGACTTAATGGGTTCATTAGGAACAGGTTCCCTTCAAAAAGAATATACTGATAGAATAGTAAATTGTGGAATTATGGAAGCTCAAGAAATTTCATGTGCTGCAGGTATGAGAAGAGCAGGGTTAAAACCTTTTGTACATACTTTTACAGCATTTGCAAGTAGAAGATGTTTAGATCAAATATTTATTTCTTCTCTATATCAAGATAATCCTATTACTGTAATAGCTTCAGATGCAGGTATACAGGCAGTTCATAATGGTGGAACTCATATGTCATTTGAAGATATGGGATTAATTAGAGGTCTTGCTGGAACAACGGTTATAGAACCTACAGATTCTACTGTATTAAAAGCTGTTCTTGATGAAGTATATGAAAATAATGATAAATTTTATTGGATAAGACTTACAAGAAAAAATGTATTTAAAGTATATGAAGAAGGTGCAGAAATAAAGATTGGTAAGGCAAATATAATAAATGAAGGTAAGGATGTAACTATAATTGCAAATGGTATGATGGTACATAATGCTAGAGTTGCAGCTAAAAAACTTGAACTTGAAGGTATAAATGCAACTATACTTGACATGTTTACATTAAAACCTATAGATAAAGCAGCTATTATTAAATATTGTAAAGATGCTAAACTAGTAGTTACAGCAGAAAATCATAGCATTACTAATGGACTTGGATCAGCTGTAGCTGAAATACTTTCTGAAAATTGTCCAAATAAACTAGTTAGAGTTGGAGTAAAAGAAAGATACGGACAAGTAGGTACTTTAGAATTTTTACAAAAAGAATACGAATTAACAGCTGATGATATATACAAAGCTGTTAAAGAAAATATGTAAAAATATTTATAAGGAATTATTTCTAAATTAATTAGGGATAATTCCTTTTCATAAAAAAAACCACTAAACAATTAAATTTAGTGGTTTTTTTTATATATCTTCAAATATAGAAATTATAGTTATAGATCCAATAAGTAATACAGCACCTATTAATTGAATAATAGTAAGTACTGTCCCTAAAAATATCATTCCAATAATTATAGATACTATTGGTTCTATGGCACCAAGTAGTGATGTAGTAGTAGGTTGTATGTATTTAGTACTTTCTAAAAATAAGTAAAAGGGTATTGCATTTCCTAAAATAACATTAGACATAAATGCTATAAATACATTAATATTAAGTAATTCTTTAAAATTAGAAAAATCAATAAATGGTATAAATATTAGTGACCCTATTATCATTCCACAACCAATAACTATAGTATTATCAATTTTTTTAAATTTTGTAATGTATAAAATATAGAAAGCAAAAGCAAAAGCTGCTATTAAACCATATATTAATGATAATGGACTTACATTAAGATTTGTAATACTTCCATTAGTTATCATTAAAAACATTCCGTATAGTGCAACGATTACTAAAAATACCTTCTTATTACTTGGTATAATTTTAGTCTTTATACTTAAATAAATCAAAACTATAGTTGGTGTAAAATATTGCATTAATGTAGCAAGTGCTGCATTAGAATAGTTAATAGTTTGCGCAAAAGAATATTGTAATAATGCTATACCTAATAATCCATATATAATTATTCTTTTTAAATATTTTTTACTACTTAATATATCATAAAAACCCTTAGGGCCTTTGGAATATATACCATATGTTAATAATATTAAACCTGTTAAAAACATTCTTAAAGATGTATAAGTATTTACATTGAAGTTAGAATTACTGAAAATATATTCAGCTAAACTACCTGAAATCCCCCATAAAAAAGCGGCAATAAATGCCATTATTATTCCTATTTTTTTCATATGTTTCTCCTTTAATTCATATCATATATTATCATAATTATACAAAAAAAGAAACATTTAATTATTTACTTTTTTTTGATTTTAAAGATAAAATGATATATAATATAGATAACAAAATAATAATTGTACTATCAAAATATTTGATAAGAAAAGTAAGGAGGAAATGTGGAATTATTAAGAGTAGAGAATCTACATGCTAGAGTAGAGGAAAAAGAAATAATAAAGGGATTAGATTTAGTAATCAATAAAGGTGAAATACATGTAATTATGGGGCCAAATGGAGCTGGTAAATCAACACTTGCTTCAATATTAATAGGACATCCTAAGTATGAAGTTACAGAGGGAAGTATAATTTTAGAGGGTGAAGAAATACAAGAAGATGCTGTAGATGAAAGAGCAAGAAAAGGACTGTTCTTATCTTTCCAATATCCAGAAGAAATACCTGGACTAACAGTAGAAGATTTCTTAAGATCAGCTAAGGAAGCTGTTACTGGAGAAAAACAATATTTTTTAAGATTCAATAAATTATTAAAAGAAAAAATGGCAGAATTAAAAATGGATGAAAGCTATGCAAGTAGATATTTAAATGTAGGTTTTTCAGGGGGAGAAAAAAAGAAAAACGAAATATTACAAATGGCAATTTTAGAACCAAAACTTGCTATACTAGATGAAACAGATTCAGGTCTAGATAGAGATGCAACAAAAATTGTATTTGAAGGAGTTAAAACACTAAAATCTACTGATAGATCTATGTTAATAATTACGCATTATGATAAGGTATTAGAATACTTAAATCCAGATTTTGTTCATATATTAATGGACGGTAAAATAGTAAAAACAGGTGGAAAAGAATTAGTTGAATTCATAGAAACTCACGGATATGAAAAATTAAAAGAAGAGTTTTTAGGTGATAAATAATGGAAATAACAAAAAAGACATATATTGCTGACATAGAGCGTGGAATATATGATATTAAAGATGAAATGAAACATAAATTTACTACAGGTAAAGGACTTGATGCATCTGTAGTAAAAAGAATATCTGAAAAGAAAAATGAACCTCAGTGGATGCTTGAAAAAAGATTGCATGCATTAGAAGTTTTTGATTCTAAACCTATGCCTACATGGAGTACGGATTTATCTGATTTAGATATAAACGAAATAGTTCATTATCTTGAAACTGAATCAGATAATATGAACTCATCTTGGGATGATGTACCAGAATATATTAAGAAAACATTTGATAGATTAGGTATACCTGATGCAGAAAAAAAATCACTTGCTGGAGTGGGTGCTCAATATGACTCTAATGTCGTATATCATAGTTTAAATGAAGAATTGAAAGCTCAAGGTGTTATATATACTGATATAGAAACAGCTATGGTAGAACATGAAGATTTAATCAAAAAATATTTTATGACTTTAATTAAACCAGAAGATCACAAGTTTGCAGCTTTACATGGTGCAGTTTGGTCAGGAGGATCATTTGTTTATGTTCCTAAGGGTGTAAAAGTAGAAAAACCCTTACAATCATATTTTAGACTAAATGCTGCAGAATCAGGACAATTTGAACATACTTTAATTATAGTTGAAGAAGGGGCAGATTTACACTTCATAGAAGGATGTTCTGCGCCAAAATATTACAAAAATGCATTACATGCAGGTGCAGTAGAACTATTTGTAGGGAAAAATGCAAAACTAAGATACTCAACTATAGAAAACTGGTCAAAAAACCTATATAACTTAAATACAAAAAGAGCTATAGTAGAAGAACATGGAACTATAGAGTGGATATCAGGTTCATTTGGTTCTCGTGTAACTAATCTTTATCCTATGAGTATATTAAACGGAGTTGGAGCAGCTTGTGAATTTACTGGGGTAACATTTGCAGCAGCTGGGCAATTCTTAGATACAGGATGTAAGATAATACATGCTGCACCATATACAACTTCAAATGTATCATCTAAATCTATTTCTAAAAATGGTGGAGGAGCATTCTATAGATCATTATTAAAAGTTGTTCCAGGTGCTCATCATTGTAAAGCAACTGCAGAATGTGAATCATTAATGTTAGATAATAATGGTTCTGCATCTCATACTATGCCTATTATAGAAGTAAATACAGATGATATTGATATAGGACATGAGGCAAGTATAGGAAGAATAAGTGATGAAGCAATATTCTATTTAATGAGTAGAGGTCTATCAGAAGATGAAGCTAAACTTATGATAATAAGAGGATTTGTTGAGCCAATTTCAAAAGAACTTCCACTTGAATATGCGGTAGAGCTTAATAAATTAATAGAATTAGAATTAGAAGGGACTATAGGATAGGTGATATAAATGAAGGAAAAAAAATATTCAGCAAAAGTACAAGAAACTATAGACCTTTTAAAATCAGCTGTAGCAGAGGAGTCTAAAAAAGCAAGTAAAAAAGAAGTTGATATGACTCTTAACAAACCAGTATGGAATAGAATGAAATATTCTGTAAAAGGTATAGATAGTGTAAATGAATATAAAGGAATAACTACTAAAAATTTAGATAATGATAATATTTTAATAGATGAAAATGTATTTGTAAATTTAAGGGTTGCAAACTATTTTAAAAATGAAGCAGAAAAATTTGCTAACTTAAAGAAAAGAATAGTTATTAAAGATAATATTACTGAGAATATATACATTACTATGGAATTAAGTAAAGAAAATCCTCATTTAGTAGATGTATATAATATAGAGCTTGAAGAAAATGCAAGTGCTAAAATATTTTTAATGTATAAGGGTATAGATGAAGAATATACTTATCATAATGGATATATTAATGTAAAAGCTAATAAAGGTTCTAAATTAGAATTAATAACTATACAAACCTTAAATACAAAATCAGAAAACTTCCTAGGAGTAGATATAGATGTTTTAGAAGATGCTGATGTAAAACATTATTCTGTAGAATTTGGAGGAGAAGCAAATGTAACTTCAGTTTCTTCAAATTTATTAGAAAATAGAGCTAATTCATTACTATTACCTATATATCTATCTGATGGAGAAAGAAAAACAGACTATGAATACACTTTAAACTTCCATGGAAGAGAATGTGTTGCAGACATAGATGCAAGAGGAGTAACAAAAGATAAGGCAGTAAAAGTATTTAGAGGTAATTTAGTATTTGAAAGATTTTCTTCAAAATCTGCTGGATCTGAAGCTGAATTTTCAATACTTTTAGATAAGACAGTAAATGCTCATTCTATACCTACATTATTCTGTGATGAAGATGATGTTATAGGGGCACATTCTGCAAGTATAGGTAAAATAGATCAAGATAAACTTTTTTACTTAATGAGTAGAGGGTTTGATGCTAAAAGTGCTAAAAAATTAGTTGTTGAATCATCATTTGGGCCTGTATTTGACGCTATAGAAGATGAAGATATAGTAGTAGAGTTAAAGGAAATCTTGGAAAGAAGATTATAATGGATGAAATAAAAAAGGAATTTCCTATTTTTAATAAAAGAGATATGGTTTATTTAGATAATGCAGCAACAAGCCAAAAACCACAAGAAGTTATAGATAGTGTTTATAACTATTATTTAGAAACTAATGGTAATGCAGGAAGAGGGTCTCATGAACTTTCTATGATAAATCAAGCAATAATGGAATCGACTAGGAAAAAAGTTGCAAGTTTTATTGGGGTAAGTGATGAAAAAAATATAGTATTTACTAAAGGTAGTACAGAAGGATTAAATATTATAGCTTTTGGATATGCATTAGATAATTTAGAAGAGGGTGATGAAATAGTTTTAGGAATTAGTAATCACCATGCTAATATAGTTCCTTGGCAAGAAATTGCTAGGATAAAAAAATTAAGAATTAGATATCTATATTTAGATGAATTTGGAAATTTAGATATTAAACAGCTTTCATATATTTTTAACAAAAATACTAAAATCATTAGTATATCAACTGTAGTAAATACTACTGGTGTCATACAAAAATTTAAAGATATTATAGAAATATCACATAGATATAATGTGAAAGTAGTATTAGATTGTGCTCAATCCATTATGCATTTTAAACATGAATTTGAAAAATGGGATGTTGATTTTGCTGTTTTTTCAGGACATAAAATATTCTCAGCTCAAGGCGTAGGAGTACTTTACGGTAAAAAACAACTTCTTGAAAAAACAAGACCATTAATATATGGTGGAGATATGGTCGAATATGTTACTGAAAGCAGTGCTACATATAAAGATGTTCCACATAAATTTGAAGGTGGAACTCAAAATGTTGCTGCAATTTCAACACTTACTAAATCCATAGAATATATGGAAAAAATTGGATATGATAGAATAAAAAAAATTGAAGATAAACTTACTATGTATGCAACTTTTGCAATAAATACATTAGACTTTATAGAAACATATTATACAGAAAATGTTGAAAAAGTTGGTATAATAGCCTTCAATGTTAAGGGAGTTCATTCACATGATACTGCATTTATACTAGATAATAAAGGTGTTGTAGTAAGATCAGGTCAACATTGCACTGCACCATTATTATCATATATGGGAATTAATTCATGTTGTAGAATGAGTTTGGGGATATATAACGATGAAAAAGATGTTGATAGATTGATAGAAGGCTTATTAGAAGTAAAAAGAATTTTTTTAGATAAGTAAAAGGGGCTGTTCCGAAATA
>NZ_LOHX01000320.1 GCF_001559775.1 Streptobacillus felis
TTCCCATTTTCATAAGAAACACTTTCAAACTTTTTTATAAAATTCATTTTATCACCCCTATATAATACACTGAATTTTTGTCTATATTTATAGTAAATCTTGATTTATTTTTCACTATAGCATAATATTTCCTAAAATTTTCTGTCGAGTATAATTTTAAATCAATTTTATCCAAATCCAAATTTATTTTAGGTATAAAAATAGCTACTGATCCATTAACAATTGTATCCTTAGGTAAAAATGCAGCTCTTAAATTATATGTAAAATTAGGCATTATTATACATTTTTTATTCATAAATTTTGATACCTGAAATTTCTCAGGAGTATCAATATATCTATCATAACCCATTATATTTATTAAATTAGTATCATCTAATATATTTTTAGATTTAATAACCCATGTTTTACCTTCCAATTTTAAATCTTTATTTGTAATTTGCCTGTCTCTATAAAATTCAAATACATTGAGTATTAACTTAGAAATAAATTCATCGAAAAATTCATTTCTATACATTAACCACATTTTATCATGAAATATATATTTTTGAGGAACAAAATAAATTTTGGATTCCAATTTATTTTCTATTTTAATTTTATCTATATTTTTTTTTGTAAAATAATAAGAAATTATTTCAATAAAAACATTTTTAAATCCATGTACACCATAATCAATTAAATGTTTTATATTGTAATTTTCAAATTTAGTTCTTAAAGTATCAAATTCCGGATTCATAAGAAATGTTTTTGGTAAAATTAAAATTATATTTTCTGACTTATTATATATTTTTTCCAAAAATAAACCAAAAATATTATCACAATTAAATTCTATCTTTTTTCTATATATTTTTTTTAGATTAGAACTAAGCTTAAAATACGGAGGATTACCTATAATATAATCATATTCTTCTTCAAAATTATAATCAATGAAATCTAAATTATGTGTTCTAATTTCTATTTTATTCTCATCTAAATTATATTTTTTAAGTTGCCTAATTGTTTCTTCTAAAACCAATAAATCAATATCAACTATATCTATTATTAATTTTTCACAATAATCAAATTTTGATATTATTGGAATTAAAAAGTTCCCTCCTCCCACTGAAGGTTCTAAAATTTTTATAATTTTTTTTTCATTATTTGTAACACTGTTCAAACTATCAAATATAATATTTTGTGGTGTATAAAATAATCCACTTTCTCTAGCTTCACTCAATGTGTTTTTTTTCTCGTTTATTAAAGACATTATATATATATTAGAAAAAATTTTTTCTTCTGATAATGATTCATTATTTAAAAAATAATTATAATCAAACATTTTAGATATATTTTGGGAAATTTTATACATTATTTTTGTCGGAACTGCTTCTCCGATACATCTCCTAATATTTAATTCATTTTTTTTTAAAAATTCTTTTATCTTTTCGTAATCATTATATTTTTCAACATTTTCTTTTACCCATTTAAATTCATTCGGGATTGTCATTATCCTCATTAATTCACGAATCGATAAAACCCTATCTGATGAAGGGTGTATTGTATCCGTAGCTGCTAATTGATCATTTCTAGTTGTAACACAAGCAGCTGGTTTATCCCAAAATAATCTTCTAAACTTGTTACCCAAATGTCCAGATTTTAATATATGTTTTTCTCCTTTAACAATCTTATACGGCTTATTATCTCCATCATTTCCAAAAGCACTTTCACCTTCTTTTAAATTTTTTATCCAATCTCTCATATAACCATTATATTCCCTAAAGAAATGATATGGATCATTGGGTACAAAATAAGTAGGTTCTTCCAAAAGTGCTAAATCTCCTATAGCTTCACGTAATGTTATATTTTTTTCTTTTAAAGGGAATAAATTTAATGGAGACATATATTTTTCGGTTTTTTTTGTTCCTATAACCAATGTTCTTGGTCTACTTGATGGTATTCCATAATCTTTAAAATTTATTACCTTCCAACTTATATTATAATTATCAGATAAATTATTAAAAATTGCTTCTTCTATAATTTTATCTTCACCATCTATATCTGTACATAATGTTTTCATAAATGATCTAACGTTTTCAAAAACAAATACTTTAGGTTTTATTTCATTAATAATTTTAATTGCTTCTACAACCAAACTATTTCTATGTTTTTCAT
>NZ_LOHX01000321.1 GCF_001559775.1 Streptobacillus felis
CAAAAATCCGTGTAGAATATGGAGAAAAAGGTCTAGATGGAAATGATGGAGCTAATGGAGAGACTAAGACAAGAATTATCTATGAAAAACCAAATGGAGAAAAAGAAACAGTAGCAACATTAAAAGATGGATTGAAATTTGCTGGAGATAATGGAACTACAGTAATAGATAAAAAATTAAATGAAAAACTTGAAATTGTTGGTGGAGCAGATGAGACTAAGTTATCAGATAGAAACATTGGAATAAATGCAAAAGAAGGAAAACTTGAAGTTAAATTATCTAAAGAATTAACAGGATTAACAAGTTCAGAATTTAAAAATGCTTCAGGAGATACAACAACAATTAATGGTAACGGTATTACTATAGATTCAGGAATAGATGGTAAAGCTAATGTAAGTCTAACATCTAATGGACTTGATAATGGTGGAAACAAAATCACAAATGTAGCTGATGGAGAAGTAAGTGATACATCTAAAGAGGCAGTAAATGGATCACAATTAAATGCAGTTAAGAAAGAAGCATCTAAACATACAACAGTATCAGTAGATGGTGGAGATAAAGATAATAAAGATGGAGATGCTAATGGTAATTTAGTATTAACAGAAACAGAAAATGCAAATGGTGGAAAACATTTTGATATTAAACTTGCTGATAAAGTTAATTTAGGTACAGGTGATAATAAAGTTGTTGTTGATGGAACTAATGCAAATATTGTTGTTGGTGAAGGAGATAAGGCTATTACAGTAAATGGTAAAACAGGTACTGTTAATGGTTTAAATAATAAAACATGGTCACCTACTAACTTTGTTAAAGGGCAAGCTGCATCAGAAGATCAATTAAAATCTCTATATGACACTGTAAATGAAAATGGATGGAATATTAAATCAGAAGCTGGTGAAGGTGGAAAATTATCTGATGATAGTGATAATAATGCTTCTTTAATTAAGAAAGATAAAACTGTTACTATGAAGGCTGGCAAAAACTTAGTGGTAAAACAGTCAAATGATGGACAAGGTAATGCATCAGTTGAATTTAGTTTAGATAAAGATATTAAAGATATTAATACTATTACATTAGGTACTCCAGGTGAAAATGGTAAACCAGGAACTGATGGGAAAATTGGAATTTCAGGAAAAGATGGAAAAGATGCTGTTTCAATTTCAGGAAAAGATGGTATAGGAACTATAGGTCTAAATGGAAAAGATGGGGCAAGTGCGACAATAACAGTTGAGAAAGCAAAACCAAACTTAGATAATAAAGATTCTGAAAATGGAAAAGATGATAGAATAGTATATACTGATAGTAATAATAAAAAACAAGAAGTAGCTACTATGAATGACGGATTAAGATTTGCAGGGGATAACAAAACAGATAAAGTTATCAATAGAAAACTTAATGAAACATTAGAAATAGTTGGTGGAGCAGATAAGACTAAGTTATCAGATGGAAATATTGGAGTAAATGCAACAGAAGATGGAAAACTTGAAGTTAAATTATCTAAAGAAATAACAGGATTAACAAGTGCTGAATTCAAAAATCAAGCAGGTGATACTACTACCTTAAATTCAAATGGTATAACAATAAATCCAATAGTTAAAGGTGAAGGTAAAAAAGAAGTTACTTTAACAAAAGATGGATTAAATAATGGTGGAAATCAAATAGTAAATGTAGATAGTGGATTAAAAAATTCAGATGGGACAAGTGTTGACTTAAATGTGGCTGAAGGAGATATTTTAAATAATGCAGCAAACATTTCTGATCTTAAAAAATCAAGAATAGAGATAACTGCTAATGGTGGTAAAAAAGCAAACGATAATTCAACACCTATATTATTAACATCTAAAAAAGCTAATGATGGACATTTAATTTACGATGTTTCACTAGCGACTACATCATTAACTTCTGAAAAAGGAGGAAAAGTTTTAGTTCCAAATTCTGTAGATGCTAATAAGATAGTTAATGCAGGAGATGTTGCAAAAGCAATAAATACATTAGGTAATAACACTATTAAATTTGGTGGAGATGATGAAACTGTTACTGAAGCTCAAAGTTTAAATTCTAAAGAAGGAATTAAATTTGATATTAAAGGTTCAGAATATATAAAATCTATAGCTTCAGGTAGCGAAATTGCATTAGATTTAAGTGATGAAGCTAAAGATAAGCTTGATAAAGTAGTTGCAGCAAATGCTGGAATTTCAAGTGCTGTAGCAATGGCAAACTTACCACAAGTAAGTAACATAGCAGGGCATAGACATAACATTGCAGGAGCATATGGTTACTATAACGGAGAACATGCATTTGCATTAGGACTTTCAGGATTAAATGAAACAGGAAACTTAGTATATAAGGCAAGTGGATCATTAAATACTAAAGGACATGTTGCACTTGGAGCAGGACTTGGATATCAATTTGATAAATTAGAATCAAGAAGAAAAGATATGTTAACATTACAAAGACATGGAAACATTAACTTACTGGATGAAAAAGTTTATGAACTTGAAAATACAGTAAATGAGCTTAAAGCTAAAAATGAAGAATTCCAAAATCAAATGACAGATTTACAAAAAGAGGTTAAGGAATTAAAAGAACTATTAAATAAGGTAGTTAATAAATAATTAAAAGAAGTTTTCTCATAAAATTTGAGAAAACTTCTTTTTTCTATATTTAGCTAAATAATATGTATATACTATTATTTTATAGATATTACTAAGTTTAAGTGTAAAAACTTTTTTAACCTTAAAATTGGAAATAATTACTAGAAAAAGCTATTGACAACATAAAATAAATACAGTAAAATACATCTAATTAGATGTAAGGAGAATGGTATGTCAAGTAGTAGAGAAGAAAAGTTTTTAATAGCTATAAGTAGATTAAGAAATTTAATGCATAGAGAATTAGAAAATGTTTTTAGAAAATATGATTTAACTATAACTCAATTTTCTGTTTTAGAAGTAATTAAACATAAAGGACCTAAAAGTGTAGGAGAAATACAAGAATATGTACTAGGTACTAGTGGTAATATACCTTTAGTAATAAAAAATCTAGAAAGAGATGATTTAGTATTAAGAGTAAAACCTGAAAGTGATAGAAGAATAAGTATTATTACTCTTACAAAAAAAGGAAAACAAATAGTTGATGAGGCTTATGAAGAGCAAAAATTAATGTTAAAGGATTTATTAAAAGATATAGATGAAAATAAAATAGAAGTTTTAACTGAAAAACTATTTGAAGTATTTAATAATTTAAGATAATTGCAATTTATTACCAAATATGATAATATATATATATATGTAGTTAAGTAATTGAAAGGAAAGATATTTATGTTATCAACATTGGTTTTTAGAGAGTTTAGATATAATGGGAATATAGAGGATTTTAAGACAGAGCTAAAATCAAAAATAGCAGAAAATCCAAGAGATATAGATTCGCTAAAAAAACTTGCTGGTGTATATCATGCATATTCAGAAAATGATAAAGCGATTAAATTGTATGAGGAATTATCAAAATATCTTCCTAATGATCATGAAGTAGAGGGATATTTAGGTTATTTATATTATGAAAACTCAAATCTAAATGAGGCAGAAGAAAGACTTAAAAATGCTTTATATATAAGTGAAAGAGAACCTTTCTTATTATTCTTATTAGGTAATGTATATTCAAGAAAAGGTATGTTAAGAGAAGCACTAGACTGTTATGAATTAGCAATATTTTTAGACTTTGACATGTATGGAGCACATATAGATTTTGGAAGAAAATATGAACATATGGGTAGACATAGAAGAGCTTTAAAAGAATTTAGAGCAGCATATAATATAGATTCTAAAGATGAAGAATTGTTAAAGAAAATAGAACATGTAGAAAATAGAATAAGAGAAATGGAAAATCAATAAAAATAGGAGGTATTTACTACCTCCTATAATTTTATATACTCAAATATTTTTCTCATGAAATCAAATTTGAATTCTTCCCCTTTATAAGCATGTATTGCAGTTACAACTATTAGTATAAATACTACTAAAGATAATAATCCGCTAATACTAATAAATAAGAAAGAATGATCAAATTTAAATAAGTTTGCTGTATATGTAAATAATGAAAATATTATACCTTGTTTAGCATAATCTCTTACAAAATCATTTTCCTTTTCTAAAATTAAAGCTCCTATGCTAAAAATAAATCCAATTAAAGATATAGATGATGCAATTAAAATAATAGTTGCAACAAGATTTTCATTTAAATTTCCTATAGATTTTTTCAAATTTATCAACCTCACTTTCATACATATATACATTATATCAAAATATTTTCTACTTGTCTAATTAATATATATGATTTAGTAATTCTAGTACTTCTTTTCTATCGTTAGAATGTTTTAATATATCAACTTTTTTAGCGTCTATAATATTTCTAGAAAGTGACATTAAAATATCTATATATAAATCATCGTGTCTAGGTTTAACTAAGACTGCACAAATATATCTAACCTTATCTTCTTCATTGTTCCACACTAAAGATTTTTTTAAACGTATAAAAACTATAGTGTTTTCTAATACTTTAGTACTTTTTAAATGAGGAATAGCAAATTTAGAACCAAGGAAAGTGGTAACTTCTCTTTCTTTTTCATGAAATTTTTGTAAAATTCTTTCTGGTTTTTCAACTCTTTCAAGTTTAACTAACTCATCTGCTATGAACTCAAATAGTTCATTTTTATTAGAAAATTCTAAATCTTCAAAAAATACTTTTTCATCACATAGTTTAACTGACATGGCTATCAACTCCCTAAAATATTTTTATTAATATATTATAGTATACCTTGAAAATTGATAAGGTCAAATAGTAAAAATGTTTTTTAATATAAAAATGGCTATTCTATTTGAAAAAACATATGTTATAGAAAATTTAGTTTGAATATATGTATTAAAATATATATCAAAGTATATTTTAATAACAATTTTTAATATTAAATACATGATTTATAACTATATTATTTTGATTGACAAAATATTTAAAATATAGTAAGATAATCTTGAATTAGATAGAAAGAGGTAACAAAATGAGAAAGTTAAGTTCATTATTTGTGTATATTTTTTTAACATTTATTATGATTTCATGTGGTGATAAAACTACAGAAGCACCAATTACAGAGGAAGGTAAGATTAAAGTTACAACTACTTTAAACTATTATTCAAACTTATTAGAAGAAATAGGTAAAGATAAAGTTGTTGTTACTGGTTTAATGGGTGAAGGAGAAGATCCACATCTTTATGTTGCTACTGCAGGAGATATTGAAAAATTACAAGGCGCAGATTTAGTAGTATATGGTGGTTTACATTTAGAAGGTAAAATGGTTGAAATTTTTGATAATTTAAAAGATAAGGCTGTTTTAAATTTAGGTGAACAATTAGATCCTTCAAAACTTGTTGAAGAAGAACCAGGTGTTTATGACCCACATGTATGGTTTAATACTGAATTTTGGGCAATACAAGCAAAAGCTGTAGCTAATAAATTATCAAAAATAGATGAAAAAAACAGAGACTTTTATATGTCTAACTTAGAATCATACTTAAAAGATTTAGATGAAGCTACTAAATATATTCAAGATAAAATAAATGAAATACCTGAAGATTCAAGAGTATTAATTACAGCACATGATGCATTTGGGTATTTTGCAAGCCAATTTGGTTTAACTGTTAAAGCAATTCAAGGTGTTTCAACTGATTCTGAGATAGGAACTAAAGAAATAAATGATTTAGCAGACTTTATAGTTACAAATAAAATAAAGGCAATTTTTGTTGAAAGTTCCGTAAATCATAAGAGTATAGAATCATTACAAGAAGCAGTAAGAGCTAAAGGTTTTGAAGTAGGAATAGGTGGAGAGCTTTATTCAGATTCTATGGGAGATGCTTCAAATAATACAGAAACATATATAAAAACAGTTAAATTTAATGCAGATACTATAGCAAATGCATTGAGATAAGGAGTAAAATGAAGGTTATAGAGATTAAGGATTTAGTAGTAGCTTATGATTTAGAACCTGTACTAGAAAATGTTAATCTTGATATTAATAAGGGAGATTTAATGGCCTTGGTTGGTCCAAATGGTGCAGGGAAATCAACGCTAATTAAAACTGTACTTCAGTTCATAAAACCTATAGTTGGTAGTGTGAAAATAAGTGGAAGAGATTATAAATTAGAAAAGAAAAAAATAGCCTATGTCCCTCAAAGAGGTAGTGTAGATTGGGATTTTCCTACTACACTTTTTGATGTGGTTATGATGGGTTGCTATGGAAGAGTTGGTTTTTTAAAAAGAGTACCTAAAGAAGAAATAGAAAGAGTTAATAAAGCAATAAAACAAGTTGAAATGTTAGAATTTAAAGATAGGCAGATATCAGAACTTTCAGGAGGTCAACAACAAAGAGCTTTTCTTGCAAGAGCTTTAGTTCAAGATGCAGAAATATATTTAATGGATGAGCCATTTCAAGGGGTGGATAAAATTACAGAAAAGGCTATAATAAATATACTTAAAAACTTGAAAAATCAAGGTAAGACAGTAGTTGTTGTTCATCATGATTTACAAACCGTAGAAGAATATTTTGATAGCGTTACATTTATTAATAAGACTATAATTAATAGTGGAAAAGTTGAAGATGTATTCACTAAAGAAAATATAGAAAGAACATATAGCATAAATGTTTGATATATTATTAAATAGTTATACATTTAAAGTTGTAACTATAGGATGTAGCCTTTTAGGTATGATTAGTGCTATAGTAGGATCTTTTGCGGTACTTAAAAAAGAAAGTTTATTAGGAGATGGTATTGCACATTCATCTCTAGCAGGAATTTGTATTGCTTATTTATTAACAGGAAAAAAAGAATTATCTATATTACTTTTAGGTGCACTTATAGTTGGCCTTATATGCGTGTTATTTATACATTTTATAGGTTCATATTCTAAAGTGAAATTTGATAGTGCTATAGCTCTTACTTTGTCTACTTTTTTTGGATTAGGACTAGTATTATTAACATACTTAAAAAGAGTTCCGGGTGCTCAAAAAGCAGGTCTTAGTTCATTTATTTTTGGTCAGGCATCAACTTTGGTTGCAAAAGATATTTACTTAATTAGTGTAGTAGGATTAGTTCTACTTTTCCTGGTAATATTTTTTTGGAAAGAAATAAAAATAAGTATTTTTGATAAGGATTATGCAAAGACTATAGGAATTAATAGTAATTTATACAGACTTTTAGTTTCTATAATAATAGTAATTAATGTAATTATAGGGATACAAATAGCAGGAGTAGTATTAATGACAGCTATGATGGTTTCACCAGTAGTAGCAGCTAAACAATGGAGTAATAAATTAAATATAGTAGTAATTATTTCTGCTGTATTTGGAGCCATATCTGGATTTGTTGGATCATTAGTATCTAGTTTAAATTCTACTTTGCCAACAGGGCCAATTATAGTAGTAGTTTTATCTATTTTTGTGATATTTAGTTTACTTTTTTCAAGTAAAAAGGGAATTATTTATAGATACATTAGAAAAATTAAATTCAGAAATGAATTGAAAAGGAAGTGGACAAGATGAGTGCAGGTTTAACAATACTTACAGTGGCAATACTTACGGCAATTTCTTGTTCTATTTTAGGAGTATTTTTGGTTTTAAAAAATATGAGTATGCTAACAGATACAATTAGCCACACTATTTTATTGGGTATAGTAATTTCATTTTTTATAGTAAAAAAATTAGATTCTCCCATGTTATTAGTAGGTGCAACTATAGTAGGTTTAGTTACCGTATATTTAGTTGAATTAATTACTAGTTCAAAATTAGTTAAAGAAGATGCTGCTATAGGAGTAGTCTTATCCTTCTTATTTTCTGTAGCAGTAATTTTAATATCTAAATATACAGCTAATATCCATTTAGATATAGATGCTGTATTATTAGGTGAAATAGCTTTTGCACCTTTTTATACTATGAATATTTTTGGGTTTACTATATCTAAAGGAATAATATATGGTCTAATAAATATTCTTGTAAATATATCTTTTATATATATATTCTTTAAAGAGTTAAAAATATCAATTTTTGATAAAAATTTAGCTTTTGCTCTAGGTTTATTTCCAAATCTTATACACTATATGTTTATGAGTTTAGTGTCAATTACATCAGTTGTCGCATTTGAATCTGTTGGCGCAATGCTTTTAATATCTTTTATGATAGGACCACCAGTTAGTGCCTATCTTTTATCAAAGAGTATTAGTGGAATGATGATAATAAGTATTATCATAGATGTATTAGCCTCGATAATAGGATATACTGTAGCTATAAAACTTGATGTATCAATTTCTGGAATGATAGCCATAGTAATAGGAATAATATTTTTAATAGTATTTATATTAAAAAAAATCTTTAATAAATATATGTTGTAAAAATCCTCAAAAGAGGATTTTTTCTATATTAAAATAGTAAGTGTCTAAAAATCTAACTAAGCTAGATTTAACAGACTATCATAAACTTTTAGAGATTTTAAAGAATTGAAAATTTTTCTTGGATAATTATTCATGAAATCTTCAATGTATTTAACATCTTTTTTTGTTAATT
>NZ_LOHX01000322.1 GCF_001559775.1 Streptobacillus felis
TATTTTAAAAAGTTATAGCTATTGTGTCAATGAAATCAAAAAATGGACCATATACCAAACAAGATTAAAATCCTGTATTTATGGTATTTAGTCCATATTTTTTATTGTGTGCATTTCATTGTAAACATTACCAAATTTTTTAAGGGTGTAAATAGATTAAGTAAATACGTTAATTAACAAATGTATATAATTATATGTGATTATACGTTATTAAGGAAATGTAATGCAACTTTTATATATACAGAACTTGCAACTAAAAGAGATCTTTCATCTATATCAAATTCTTGGTGATGATGAGCCCTTGTGGTATATGGTTTATCCTCATTTCTACTACCTATTCTAGCAAAGACTCCCTTTGTTACAGCTAGGTAATCAGCAAAGTCTTCTGCTCCTAATGTTTTTGGTACATTAGTTACTATATTTTCTGCTCCGATTAATTCTGTTACAGCTTCTATTGATAATTCTATTGCTTCATCATCATTTATTAATGGATTAGCAGCATTATAGTTTTCAAAAGTTGCTTCACAGTTATGTATTTTAGCTGTTAATTTAGATATCTCTTCTACCTTTTTTAGTATATATTCTCTAGTTTCATAATCAAAAGCTCTAACAGTTCCTTCAATGTAGGCATCATTTGCAATAATATTGTATCTAGTTCCTGCTCTTAGAACACCTATACCAACTAAGCCTTCTTTTAAAGGGTTTAATTGTCTTGCAACAATGTTTTGTATAGAAGTCACTATATTACTTGCTGCAACTAATGCATCT
Organism: Streptobacillus felis; assembly: GCF_001559775.1. Taxonomy (NCBI): domain Bacteria; kingdom Fusobacteriati; phylum Fusobacteriota; class Fusobacteriia; order Fusobacteriales; family Leptotrichiaceae; genus Streptobacillus; species Streptobacillus felis. Next base: position 769 of record NZ_LOHX01000322.1, read on the forward strand.
TTTCCTTTGTGAGGTGCACAAACATGTGCACTCTCACCTATTACATTTATTTTGAATATATCGCATGATGCATTTGCTGGACCCTTTGTTAATCCAACTTTACCAACTTGAATAGAAGAATCAAGATGTATACCAAAGGATAAGTCTACATCATTTAAGTGACCATCTTTAACAAATATTTTTGCACCTCTCCCTATTTCTTCAGCTTGTTGAAAAGCAAATTTAATAGTTCCAGAGAATTTATCTCTGTTATTATTTAATATTATACATGCAGTTAAAAGTGATGTTGCATGACCATCATGTCCACATGCATGTGAAAGTCCTTGTTTTTTTGAAGAATATTCACATATTTTTTTATCTTCTATTTCTAGTGCATCTATATCAGATCTTAAAAATATTGTTTTATTATTACCTTTTTTCTCACCTTTAATAGTTGCTAAAGTACCTGTATCACCTACTTTAACAAATTCAATATTATTTTCTTTTAAGATATTTTGTATGAATTTTGCTGTTTCATATTCCCTAAGACTAGGCTCAGGATTTTCATGTAAAAATCTTCTATTTTTTATTGTAAATTCTTTTAGTTTTTCTACTTCATTTAATATATTCATAAATTCACCTCTTTTACCAAGCAGTAACTGAACTACCTTTACTTACTCTATTTATTATTTCTTTAACTTCATCAGTTTGGAATGCTTTTACAATTTTTAGATAAGTTTCATTATCTTTATCTTCTTCTCTTGCAACTATTATATTTATATATGGTTTAGATTTTTCATCTATTTTTTCTAAGTATACAGCATCTACTGTAGGTGTTAATCCACTATCAACTGCAACACCATTATTAATTACAGCAGCAGCAACATCTTGTAAAGATCTTGCAGTTTGAGAAGCATCTACTGGAACTATATTTAAGTTTTTAGGATTTCCTTCAACATCTTTTGGTGTTGGGAATTCTTCAGCATCAGCTTTTAAAGTTATTAACTCAGCACTTACAAGTAAGTTTATTGCTCTTGCTTGATTAGTTACATCATTTGGTATAACTATAGTATCTCCATCTTTTAATTCAGAAACATCTTTAATTTTTTGAGAATACAGACCTATAGGTGCTATTACTGTATCTCCTATTGGAGTTAAGTTTGCATTTTTTTCTTTGTTATAGTTTGATAAAAATATTCTGTGTTGGAATGCATTTAAGTCTATATCACCATTTAACAACGCATCATTTGGTTGGTTATAATCTGAAAACCTAACAATTTCAAGTTCTATATTTTCTTTTACTAATACTTCTTTTAAATAATCCCAAGTTTCTGAAGATGAACCCACTACTCCTACTTTTACCTTAACTGTTTCACTTTTTCCTTCTACATTAGCTTTATTACCACCACATGATAATAATGCAAAACCTAATACAAATACTAATAATCCTTTTAATAAATTTTTTAACATAATTTCCTCCTAATTTAATGACTAATTTTTTCTATTATTTTATTTCCTATATATTGTATTAAAAATACTAATACTAAAATTATTACTGTTGCTACTATAGTAATATCATTTCTGTACCTATAATAACCTTGTGAGATTGCTAGATTACCTAGTCCTCCTCCACCTACGGCACCTGCCATAGTTGTTAAAGACAACAGGCTAATTAGTGTAAGTTGACTCACTCTAACTATTCCTATAAGTCCCTCTTTTAAATATACGTGTAATATTATTTGAAGTTTTGAATAACCCATAGATTTAGCAGCTTCAATTATACCTTTATCAACTTCTAATAGTGCATTTTCTACCTGCCTTGAGTAAAATGGAATACATGCAAATACTAAAGGAACAATTGCAGCTGTGGAACCTATAGTAGTACCTACTATAAATCTTGTTACACTAGAAAGTAAAGCTATTAGAATAATAAAGGGAATGGATCTAGAAATATTAACTATTTTATCTAAAATAGAATAAATTTTCTTATTCTCTAGTAATCCTCCATCTTTGAATAATACGAGTATTACCCCAAGTATTAATCCAAGTAAACCAGCAACTAATGCAGCTATGACTGTCATATATATAGTTGACTTAGTTTCTATTAAAAAATCATAACGTATATTATATGCATTTTCAAAATATTTAAACATAATTAATCACCTCACTTTCTAACTTTATTTCTGATATTAAAGCTCCTACACTTTCTAAGTAGTTTACAGCTTCGTATATATGTTCTCCTTCAAATACTATAATTAAATTACCAAGAGGTTTATTAGAAATGAATTCTATATTTCCCCAAAGTATATTAGATACCACCTTGTATCTTGTATATATATTATTTATTATTGGTTCTGTTGATATTTCTCCAACATATGTAAGTTTGAATAATCTCTTTGTATCATTTAATTTAATGTCTAGTTTAGAAAGAGATTCTATTAATCCCTCGTTATTATGTATGGAGTTAATGAATTTTTGTGTAATTTCATTTTTAGGATTTGAAAAAATATCAAATACTGTACCATTTTCTATAATGCTACCTCTATCCATTATAGCGACCTTATTACATACATCTTTTATTACACTCATTTCATGAGTAATAAGTACTATTGTAATTCCTATTTCATCATTTACTTTTTTAAGTAATTTAAGTATTTGTTTAGTTGTCTGAGGATCAAGTGCTGAAGTAGCCTCATCACATAATAGTATTTCTGGATCATTTGCAAGTGCTCTTGCTATTGCAACTCTTTGTTTTTGACCACCAGATAATTCTGATGGATATTGTTTTTCTTTTTCTTCAAGGTCTACTAATTTAAGTAATTTTCTTGCCTTTTCAATTTTTTCATTTTTTGTAAGTTTTGTATTTCTTAAACTAAAGACAACATTTTCTAATACATTTAATGATTTAAGTAGATTAAAATGTTGAAATATCATACCTATTTTTTCTCTTTGCTTTCTAAGTTCTTTTTCATTTAGTTTAGTTATATCTTCACCCATTATTAATACCTCTCCACTACTTACATTTTGTAGTAGATTGATAGTTCTAACTAGAGTACTTTTACCTGCACCACTAAATCCAACTATTCCATATATGTCACCTTTATTAATTTCTAAATTTACATTTTTTACTGCTTCAAATTCGTTAAATACCATATTTACATTATTAAGTTTTATCATCTTTCTCCTTTCGTTTGCAAAAAAAAACAGGCACCTGTGTGCCTGTTAATTATCTAGTAGTGTTAGGCACACGCGAAAAAGCTTGTGCCCTTATTGGCCAAGCTTACGTATGCATCATCATTACATTAACAACTACTAAATTTTTCATATATATTTCCTCCGTATTTTTTTATTTACTGTTATATTACCATATGAATTAATATATTTCAAATATACATTATTAATATTAGTATATATTTAATTAATGTATATAAAAAAGTATTGAAAAAACTATAATATAGTGGTACCATTTATTGAAAAGAGAGTTACTTGGTAAATAATATATCAAGGAGAAAATATGAAAAATATTACAAAATTATTATTAGTATTATCAACAGTTGCAATGGCAAAAGAAGTTGGAGTAGATTTAAAAATAGGTGCAAATGCAGGACTTTATAAGGATATGGCGAAATATTCACAAGTTGTAGTGCATAACAATAATGCTTTAATTTACAAAAATTATTCATCTTTTAAGAACTTAGGTGGAGAGGTATATGTTAAGGCAATAAAAGATTTAAATGTAAAAGAAAAATTAGGTGTAGATATTAAAATTGGAGGAGGAATTTCATTAGAAGTTTCAGATGCACCTAGATTAAATGAAGGTTTTGTTAATAAAACGGCTTCATCACCTTCTTTTCCAACTAGGGCAGTAAATGCATCTGATTTCTTAGATGAATGCCAAAATGATAATAGTTGTAAACTTTATGATAGATTAGTTGAAATATCAACTAATGATAATGGTGCAAATGAAAATGAAAAATACAAGAAAGAATCTGATGAAGGAACTAAGAAATTCATTGAGATTGCTAAAGAAAAGAAACATTTTCATCTTTCAGCTTATGGTAGTTTAGAAGTATCTAAAGAAGTAATGAAGGATGTTAGAGTATATGGAGCCTTAGATTTAGGTGTTTCATCTATATTAAATAAGGATGTTGAACATACTTTTAGATTTGGTGGAGATAAATATCAAGATAAATTTACTTTAGATAGAAATAGAATATCACCTAAAGTTAAAACAAGTTTTGGTGTAAATTATAAGTTCCTTGACGTTGAAGTTGGAGTAGGATATCCAGGTGTAGTTAACCTTGGAGTAGGAGCAAGATTAGGATTTTAATAAAAAAATTGGATGATATTATCATCCAATTTTATATTTTCTTAACAAATTCTGATTTTAAACTCATAGCTCCAAATCCATCTATTTTACAATCTATATTGTGATCTGAATCTTGTACTAATCTAATATTTTTAACTTTAGTACCTATTTTTAGATTATTTGATGAGCCCTTAACTTTTAAGTCTTTTATTATAGTAACACTATCACCATCTTTTAGTATATTTCCATTAGCATCTTTTACTATGAATTCTTCTGTTTCAGTTTCATCTTTGCTAAATTCGTAAGAACATTCAGGGCAAATATATATGAAATTATCCTCATATACATATTCTCCTTTACATTGCGGACATTTTGGTATCATTTTTTCACCTTCCCTTCTTGTTTATTATATCATAAAATAAATATATATGGTATAATATAGTGAATAAAATAGATGTTTGAAAGGGATAGATTATGATAGATTTTACATATAAAAATGATGCTAAGTTAATATTTGGTAAAAATTCTATGCAATATTTTGAAAAAGAAATATTATCTTTAGGTAGTAAATGCGTTTTAATGTTAAGCAGTGGATCATATATAAAGGAATTGGGTATATATGATGAAGTAGTTGAAGTTACTAAAAGAAATAATATTAGACTTATTAATGTTTGTGGAATAGTTCCTAATCCTAGAGTTGAATTGGTAAGGGAATATATAGAAATATGTAAAAGTGAAAATGTGGATTTAGTATTAGCTGTTGGTGGAGGTTCAACTATGGATACTGCAAAAGCAGTTGCAGTAGGTGCTAAAACTGATATAGATATTTGGGAATACTTCCTATATAACCAAGTACCTGAGTCAGCATTAAATATAGGGGTCATTTCAACTTTTGCATCTAGTGGTTCTGAATGTTCAAACTGTTCTATTATTTCAAATATGGAATATAAGCTGGGGTTAGAAACTGATTTAATAATACCTAAATTTGCTATAGTTAATCCTGAATATACAAAAACATTACCAATAAATCAGCTGTATATAGGTATCTGTGATATTTCTTCACATTTATTAGAAAGATATATAACTGGTGTAGAAAATGTTGATGTTACAGACTATATGATAGAGGGTATGCTTAAAGCTCTGATTGTAAATGCAGAGAGATTAATAAAAGATCCTATGAATATGGATGCAAGAAATGAAGTTTCACTACTTTCAATTTATGCTCATAATAATATACTTGATTCTGGTAGAATGTCAGATTGGGCATCTCATAGAATAGAGCATGAACTAAGTTCTGAATATGGAATTATACATGGTGAGGGTATGGCAGTAGTTTTAGTTGCGTATATTAAATATATGTCTAATCTAAAACCAAAAAAATTTGCTCAACTTGCAAATAGATTATTTAATGTAGATTATGCTCATTTTAATTTAGAAGAAATGGCTCTAATATTATCAGAAAAATTAGAAGATATATATAGAAGACTTGGGTTAAGAACTAAACTTAAAGAATTTGAAATTGACAATAGTAGATTTGAAGAAATGGCACTTAAGGCTACTAAAAATAATAGGAATAAAATAGGCCATTATTATCCTTTAGATAAAAATGGAGTAATAGGAGTATTGGAGTTAGCTATATAATATGAAAAAATTAATAAAAGGAAGGAGAGGTGTGATACAGTTAAATAATTAACTATAATCATACAATAAAGAATTGAAAAAGGCATTGATAGTTGGAAGTTTAAATATGGATATTACAGCAAGAGTGGACCAATTACCCAAGCTAGGTGAGACAATATTTGGAACATCATTTTATAAAAGTTGTGGAGGTAAGGGGGCAAATCAAGCTGTAGCTATATCAAAAATGGGGATTGAAACAATAATGTTAGGTATGGTAGGTAATGATAGTGATGGTTACGAATTAATAGAGAATTTAAGTAAACATAATATTAAATCATCTGTAATAGTATCTAATGAAATAACTGGTAGAGCAATAATTACAGTTGATAATAATGGAAATAATAATATTATTGTTATTCCAGGTGCTAATTTTAAAATTACAAAGAAAGATATTGATAAAAAAATGGATATTATAAATGAAGTAGATGTAGTAATATTACAGAATGAAATACCTTTGGATATTACAAAATATGTTTTAAAAAAATCAAAAGAATTGAATAAGATTACTGTGTTTAATCCAGCACCGGCATATAAATTTGAAAAAGAAATATATGAGAATGTTGATTTTTTAATACTGAATGAAACAGAATTTGAGTTTATATTTGATGTAAAATATAATGATACAAATGCCATATTATCAATTAAGGATAAGTTTGGTATTTCAAATTTACTGTTAACATTAGGTGAATTAGGTTCGATTTTGTTCACAAATAATAATATATTAGTTCAAGAGGCACTTAAAGTTAAAGCTATAGATACTACTGCAGCAGGAGATGCATTTATAGGATCATTTATTTCTAAAATAATTAATAATAATAGTTTAGAAAGTGCTTTAAAATTTGCAACTACAGTATCTGCTATAGTAGTTACAAAAAAAGGTGCACAAGAAAGTATTCCAACATTGGATGAAGTTAATGAATATATAATAGGGGTAAATTAAATGAGCCCCTATTTTATTGCAAAAGAAGTCATTTTTTGATATAATGATTTTTGAGACAATATTTTGAAAGGAGAAGTGTGATTTAATCACATGATTAATATATGAAAGTAATTATTGCAGGAACAGGAGCTATGGGTGCAACTTATGGTTCAATGTTAAAAAAATCAGGGAATGAGGTTATTTTCTTAGATCTATGGCAAGAAAATATCGATGCTATAAACAAAAATGGCATTAGTTTTAAAAACATTGGTGTAGAAGAAACAATTGAGGGTAAAGCATATTTACCATCTAGCTACAATGAGAGTGCAGATTTAATAATAGTATTTACTAAATCTATGCAACTTAAAGAAATGTTAAATGATATTAGACATTTAATTTCTGAAAAAACAAGTGTATTATGTCTTTTAAATGGATTAGGGCATATAGATACCCTTAAAGAATTTGTTAAACCTGAACAAATTTTAATGGGAGTTACAGTTTTAACAGCTGGAATGAAGGGTCCTGGAATTTTTGAAGTTACTAACTATGGTAAAACAGAAATTCAAAATATAGTTGAAGAAGGAAAAGAAAATGCATTAAAAGTTGTAGAATGTATTAATAATTCTGGATTACCTACTGTATATTCTGAAGATATCTTATTCTCTATATGGAGAAAAGCATGTATTAATGGAACTATGAATGCATGTTGTGCTCTACTAGATTGTAATATGTTACAATTAGGTAAAATAGAAAAATCAAGAGAATTATTAGGTAAAATAGTAGAAGAATTTGCTTCAGTTGCTAAAAAAGAAGGAACTACTCTAAATGTTGAAGAAATTACGAACTTAGTTTGTTGGTTTACTACTGAGGAATTTCAAGGCGTAAAACATTATCCTTCTATGCATCAAGATTTAATTCAAAAAAGAAGATTAACAGAAATAGATTATTTAAATGGTTATGTATCTAGAAAAGGTAAAGAATATGGTTTAGATACAAGTTTTTGTGATTTAATAACTATATTAGTACATGGAAGAGAAAGCGTTTTAATTGGAGGATAATAATGAAAGATATGAATATGAAACAATTTATAATGAAAGTATTAAACGGAACAGCTATAGGTATAGTAGTTGGTTTAATACCTAATGCTGTACTTGGAGGATTATTCAAATACCTTGCAGCATATCATCCAGTATTTGGAACTATGGCACAAGTTGTTGCTGATATACAATGGCTTGTAGCGCCTATGATAGGGTTCTTAGTTGGTTTACAATTTGGATTTAATCCTATGAAATCAGCAATAATAATGTCAGCTACATGGATAGCTTCAGGAGCTTTAGTTAGAGTAGATGGAGCTTTAAAAATTGGTTTAGGTGATTTAATTAATGTTATGTTAGTTGCAGGTATTGCAGCTTATATTACTATGTTATTAGGTGAAAAATTAGGTTCACTTACTATAGTATTACAACCAATAATAGTAGGAGCAGGGGTAGGATTTCTAGGATTATTAATGTTACCTTATGTACAAAAACTTTCTACAGCTATAGGTAATGGTATTAATTCTTTTACAACATTACAACCAATATTAATGTGTATATTAATAGCTATGTCATTTTCTGTACTAATTGTCTCTCCTATGTCTACGGTGGCAATAGGAATAGCGATAGGTCTTTCAGGCCTTGCCAGTGGAGCTGCTAATATTGGAGTTGCAGCAACAGCAGCAGTATTAGTAATAGGTTCATGGAAAGTTAATAAAGCAGGAGTTACTATAGCAGTAGGTATGGGTGGAATGAAAATGATGATGCCTAACCTTGTTAGAAATCCTATTATGTTATTGCCTATACTTACAACATCAACTGTTGCAGGTTTAGCAGTAAGAATTTTAGGTATTACAGGAGATAAAATAAGTTCAGGATTTGGATTTGTTGGATTAGTAGGGCCGATAAAAGCTATGAGTGAGTATGCAGCAGTTGGAATTACAGGAATGACAGCATTAATATATATATTAATTGCATATTTAATCGTACCATTTGGTGTTGCTTTAGTTTCACATATTGTATATACTAAAGTATTAAAAATATATAAACCTGAAATATATAAATTTGAAAATTAATACGAAATGTGGTTTTGAGAATACTATTCTGAAACCACTTTTTTATTGACAAAAGTATAAATAAATGATAACATTAGTTAATAAAATCACAAAAATAGAAAGGAAGTGTTAATTATGAATAAAACATATGCTTTATGTCTATTATTAACATCTCTTTTTTCATATGCAAACATAACAGTAGATGGAAAAACTAATGTATATGTAGAAAAGAGTAATAGTGATGTAGATATCATAAATATTTCAACTCCAAGTCCTAAAGGTGTAAGCCATTCAACCTTTAAAGAATTTAATGTAAGTGAAAAAGGTGCTGTAATAAATAATGCAAAAAATATTGCAAGAAGTAGAATATCTGGATTAATAAATGGAAATAATAATATAAAAGACACAAGAGCAAAACTTGCACTTCTAGATGTAACAGGATTAGAAGAAAGTAAATTAAAAGGAATACTTGAAGCATTAAGTAAAGATAAATTAGATGTAATACTTTCAAATCCTAATGGAATAACACTAGATGGTGCAAGTTTTTTAAATATACATAATATGGCTTTAACAACATCAAAACCAATAATAGAAAATGAAGAAATAAAAGGATATAACAAACCTAAAGGAAACATCAAAAGCTTAAAAGAACTAAACACAGATTAGAATTTAGAGATAATAGCAAGTACCTTTAAATCAGAAGGAGAT
>NZ_LOHX01000323.1 GCF_001559775.1 Streptobacillus felis
CATCTCTAGGAATATCTAAAAGATTATCTTTTTCTAAGTTAGTTATCTCTTCACTACCATTTAATACATATTCTGAATATATATTACCAGCTGTTGCTCCAAGTAACTTGCCATCTTTTTTTATTCTTCCCTCTGTATGTATCCCTAACTCTCTTGCTAAGCCTTTCTTAAACTCTAACTCACTCATATCTCCAAATGTATATACATTTTTTTCTTGGTCTACTATTACCCTTAATTCTTCTCCTCTTTCTCTTGCCTCATAGTATCTTCTCTTTAAATCTTCTGGTAATAATTCTACATTCTCTTCTGTTATCTTATCAAATACCTTTAAATCTTTAAAATCTACATCTCTTACAAGTGATAGTCTATCTTCTTTTGTATTCGCTGATTTTTCATTTAAACTTCTTACTATATACTCTCCATTTAAATGATAATTTGATAACTCTCTTAAACTCCTTCTTTCTTCATCTGCTATATCTGTTTCTTCATCACTTGTAGTCTTACTTATATTCTCTATACTAGACCTTATACCCTTATAGCTACTCTCTAAATCTTTTAAAGCTAATTCTTGTTTATCTTTAAATTCATTAGGTTTAACTATTGCTTCTAATACATTTAAATTTAAATCTAGTCCATATTCTCCTACCCTTGCACTTACTCCTGACGTGCCTACTTTAAGTCCATAATCT
>NZ_LOHX01000324.1 GCF_001559775.1 Streptobacillus felis
TTTTTACTATTTCTTTCATTTATTATCTCTAAATAATGATTGGATAGCATAGATGAATTGATTAGCTTATCACTAACAACTTTAGCATCTCTAGGAATATCTAAAAGATTATCTTTTTCTAAGTTAGTTATCTCTTCACTACCATTTAATACATAGTCTGAATATATATTACCTGCTGCTACCCCAAGTAACTTACCATCTTCTGTCTTTCTTCCCTCTAAATGTATACCTAACTCTCTTGATAAACCTTTCTTAAACTCTAACTCACTCATATCTCCAAATGTATATACATTTTTTTCTTGGTCTACTATTACCCTTAATTCTTCTCCTCTTTCTCTTGCCTCATAGTATCTTCTCTTTAAATCTTCTGGTAATAATTCTACATTCTCTTCTGTTATCCTATCAAACACCTTTAAATCATTAAAGTCAACATCTCTTACAAGTGATAGTCTATCTTCTTTTGTATTCGCTGATTTTTCATTTAAACTTCTTACTATATACTCTCCATTTAAATGATAATTTGATAACTCTTTTAAACTCCTTCTCTCTTCATCTGCTATATCTGTTTCTTCATCACTTGTAGTCTTACTTATATTCTCTATACTAGACCTTATACCCTTATAGCTACTCTCTAAATCTTTTAAAGCTAATTCTTGTTTTTCTTTAAATTCAT
>NZ_LOHX01000325.1 GCF_001559775.1 Streptobacillus felis
ACAATAAATCAAAAATTAATTTTAGGTGACACTTTAACAATAAATGATAAGAAACTTATTGTTGTTTCAATTGAAAATAAGGTAAATGGATATCAAGGAGTAGTCCTTAAGGATGCAGTTAATAAAGATGTTTTTTATGTTATACCAAAAGGAACAAATCAAAAACGTGATTGGTTGACAAATGTATTTGCTCTTCCTTATAGAAATAAGCTTACGTTTTTAGATCAAACTAAGGATGCCTTAGAACAAATAGAACCCTTTAAAGATAAAACTTTATTAGGAGCAGGGCATTCACTTGGAGGTGCAATACTTACAACAGTATCAAATAAACATAAAAATATTTCAGCAGTATTATTTGACCCTGCATCTAATAATACAGAAACAAATGAAATTGGCTCTAGAAGTATAACTATAAAACCTAAAGGTGAAGGGATATTAGAACTACCCAATTCATTTATAAATTTTTCAAAAGATACAGAAGATTTAAATCAAAAGGTACCTCTATATATGTATGATTATAGTCAGAGGGATATTATTATTAAGGAAGAAATGAAAATAATAGAAGAATTAAATAAAGAAAATATTATCTATATAAATAGTACAAATGAAAGAATAGAAAATAAAGAAAAATATGATGAAATATATAAGAAATTTGAAAAAGAATATTTAAAAAAAGAATCACAGTCTCTTTTTAAAGATGTAATGAGTTATTCTGAAAGTTATGAAGATCAAAAAGCCCAAGTTTTAGTAGAGAATATAGATGAAATATTGAAAGATGATGTAAAAAAAGACAAAAAAATGATAGAAGATGAATTGTTAAAAATGATTAAAATGAGACGAGGTAAATTAAGAGAACACAATTCAGGTAAACTTGATGACAAACTTAATAATATTTTGATTAAACCAAATGAATATGAAAGGATAGGTAGATAAAATGCAAAGAGGCTGTAAATCGTGTTTTACTGGGTGTTTGTCTGTATTTATAGTATTATTTCTGTTTTTTGTTGGAGCATGTGTTAGAATAAATTCAGAAGGGGCTATGCAAAATCATTTAAAAAAATTGGGAATAAAAATAAAAAGAAAGACTATAGCCTTAGAAGCTTTCTATATGATAGGTAGTGGACCTAGTGAAATGACATATATGTGGCTTTATCCACCTGTTAAAAATAAGAGTAAATATATTAGTACAAAATGGGAAATAATTGTTCCTGTTTCTTCTTCTGGATATTCGTTATCAGGTAGAGAACTTTTAGAGTATGGATATAAAGGATATGTAGTAACAGATTTAATATTTAATAAAGAAAAAGGTAATGATTTCAGAGAGATGGAAAAAATTTTAGATGAATATAGTAAGGAATATAGAATATTTGTTGGTGCTTGGATAAAAAATTATGGATATTTAAAGAGATTGCACATGTTAAGAGGAGAGGAAGGAGTTCGTTATCAGTATTTTTTAGAGAATGGAGAATTAGTATTTAAACAAGTTGATTTAACATATGAAGAATTTCGGGAAAAAGAAAAAGAAAATCAAAATAAATTTTATGAAATATATGATGAGTATTTTAAAGAAGTTAGGCAATTTGAAACTATGAATTGGGATGAATATGCAGAGATTTTTTCATATTTTCCAATCCTATATGTTGTTCTTAAGTGTAAGGAATGCGATTTAAGTAATAAAGAAGAAATAGAAAAAGAAGTATATGAAAAAATTAAAAAATATCATAATCCTAAAACATATAAATTAGAAGTATTTGTAGAAAAGGAAGAAGAATGAAAAAACTACTAATAATACTAATACCATTTATTGTTTATTCTACATAAATAGATAAGGTAATATAAATTTATTATACAAGGAGATATAAAAAATCTAAGTATAGAAGAAGTAAAAGATGAAAAGACTAGAAACAAAGCAGGACTAGGCTTTGATGTTTCTATAGCTTTTACAGGAACACCTACAGGAGGAAATGGAGAGTTAGAGTTTGTAGATAAGAGAGAAGAGAAGGTACATAAAAGAGATATAGACTTATCTAAACTAGAAATAGAAAGACTTACATTAAAAGAAGAGAAAGTAAATAATCATAATATAGATTATGGACTTAAAGTAGGCACGTCGGGAGTAAGTGCAAGGGTAGGAGAATATGGACTAGATTTAAATTTAAATGTATTAGAAGCAATAGTTAAACCTAATGAATTTAAAGAAAAACAAG
>NZ_LOHX01000326.1 GCF_001559775.1 Streptobacillus felis
AAAAGATAGTAATGTATTGTATAATAATGTTGAAAGTGTTAGAAAAGATGTATTGAGAGCAGAGAGTAAAAAAGAGATAATAGATGCTTCAGTAAGTTTAGGAGTAAGTGCAGGATTAGATACTATGGAGATGAAGGTATCCCCTGGTAGTATAAATGTAGGTGCAAAGGTCTCATATGAATTACAAGAAAGTAAAGAAAATGCTTTAAATATATTAGAAAACACAAAAGAAGTATATAATAATGTAGATAATGTAAGTATAAGAGGATTAAAGACAAAAGATAGTACTATAGAAGGAAGTATTAAGAATCTAAATGTAGAAGAAGTAAAAGATGAAAAGACTAGAAACAAAGTAGGACTAGGCTTTGATGTTTCTATAGCTTTTACTGGCACACCTACAGGAGGAAATGGAGAATTAGAGTTTGTAGATAAGAGAGAAGAGAAGGTACATAAAAGAGATATAGACTTATCTAAACTAGAAATAGAAAGAATTACTTTAAAAGAAGAGAAAGAAAATAATCGTAATATAGATTATGGACTTAAAGTAGGCACGTCGGGAGTAAGTGCAAGGGTAGGAGAATATGGATTAGATTTAAATTTAAATGTATTAGATGCAATAGTTAATCCAAATGAATTTAAAGAAAAACAA
>NZ_LOHX01000327.1 GCF_001559775.1 Streptobacillus felis
TGAAGGTATCACCTGGAAGTATAACTGTAGGAGTTAAGGGAAGTTATGATGTAATAGAAGAAAAAGAAAATGCTTTAAATATATTAGAAAACACAAAAGAAGTATATAATGAAGTAGAAAATGTAAGTATAAGAGGCTTAAAGACAAAAGATAGTACTATAGAAGGAAGTATTAAGAATCTAAATGTAGAAGAAGTAAAAGATGAAAAGACTAGAAACAAAGTAGGACTAGGCTTTGATGTTTCTATAGCTTTTACAGGCACACCTACAGGAGGTAATGGAGAGTTAGAGTTTGTAGATAAGAGAGAAGAGAAGGTACATAAAAGTGATATAGACTTATCTAAACTAGAAATAGAAAGACTTACATTAAAAGAAGAGAAAGCAAATAATCATAATATAGATTATGGACTTAAAGTAGGCACGTCAGGAGTAAGTGCAAGGGTAGGAGAATATGGACTAGATTTAAATTTAAATGTATTAGAAGCAATAGTTAAACCTAATGAATTTAAAGATAAACAAGAATTAGCTTTAAAAGATTTAGAGAGTAGCTATAAGGGTATAAGGTCTAGTATAGAGA
>NZ_LOHX01000328.1 GCF_001559775.1 Streptobacillus felis
TTTACTCTTCCTACATTATTTAAAGTAGTACTTGATATATTTAGATTTTTATCTGCATGTATTATTGCTCCATTTTTATTATCTATGTTATTTTGAGCTATTAGGTTTATATTATCACTTATTAATACATTACCATCATTTATTATGTTTTTAGCTGATATATTTATATTATTATTTGATATTATTTTATCTCTATTTGTAAAATCTTCTTCTACCTTAACATTTAGATTATTTGTCTTTATTTCCTCTATTTTAGCTTGTGTCTTTGATTCTAATGTTAAATCTTTTGAAGTTATACTTTTAACTCCTATACCTGATTTTGTTGCTACTATCTTTACTACATCTCCATGTATAGAACCTATTATGTCTGCACTTAGCTTTATGCCTTCTTCTCCAGCATAAGTCATTACTTTTAATTCTTTTGCCTTTATATCTCCTTCTGATTTAAAGGTACTTGCTATTATCTCTAAATTCTAATCTGTGTTTAGTTCTTTTAAGCTTTTGATGTTTCCTTTAGGTTTGTTATATCCTTTTATTTCTTCATTTTCTATTATTG
>NZ_LOHX01000329.1 GCF_001559775.1 Streptobacillus felis
GAGCGTGGAAGTAATGAAAATAACAATAGATTTATTAGGAGATTTTTCCCTAAGGGATCTTCATTTAATAATTTGAGTAATAAAGAGATAGAATATATACAAGACTTTATGAATAATTATCCAAGAAAAATTTTTAATGGTAAAACATCAAAAAATATTTATTTTGAAAATAAAAATGCAGCATAAATTCAATTATACTGCACTATAAAATTTTTATTATTTAATTTTGGACATTTCTAATTTCTACTTACACTGAAAAAAATTTTTGTAAAGATTTAGGTAAATATTCTTTGTATTTTTCAAAATCTTTTCTAATTTTTGTAGAAGATACATTATATTCAAACCTATTTGGATCCGTTAAATGTATATCTAATTCTTTAGAGAATACTTCATTATCAATAAAGTATTTCTCATAATTTAATTTATCCTCTACTTCATTAGTAAATACTGTATTTATTTTTATACCTTTTTTCTTTAATAGTTCTGCTACCCTATTAGTCCAACCTTGCCAACCATTAGGATAATAAGCAATCCCTTCTTCTCTAAGAAGATGTACAACTACATTATCTAAATTAGATAATTCTTTTTTTAAAAAGTACATTCTATCTTTTTCAGTTAACATTTTGGGTAAAGTTGAATTCATTAATAAATTTAAATCTCTATCTCTTTCTACACATAATAGAACATGTAATTTATCCACTTCTTTAGCTGCATATTTTATAAAATTAACATGACCCATATGCAATGGTATAAACTTTCCAAAAACTATACCTACTTTTTCTTTTTTATTCATTTTTTTCTTCATCATTATCATTACCTCTTCAAAATCATTATATGAAATATTTAAACAATTTAACATTGATAATAATGATTTTGAATTACAATACCCTATTTTTAATATATCTCCTACTATTTCTCTTTTTAAACTAGAATTAGTTTCTCCTACTAAACCATAATCAATAAGATAGTTCATATCATAATAATATTTTTTTTCTACTTTATTATTATTTTTATTTGATAAATACTCTTCAAAAATATCATAAATTTTTTGATTATCAACATTTTCAACTCCAATATTACCATCTTTATTTGCATCTTCCCTAGACACATAAAGATTTATAACATTTCCTTCAACGTTCTGATTTATCTTTTCTCTAATTTTTTTTCCTGTGAAATCCGGATCTGTAAATAACAATATATCTTTTCTTTTAGATAATTCGTTAATGTAAGATATCATTTCCTTACTTAATCCAGAACTTCCATTAAGTTTAACAATTTTAGCATCTATTACCTGAGATAATCTAGTTACATCATCTCTACCTTCGACTACTATTATCTCATCAACTTTTAATTTTTTCATATTAATCCACTAAATCATATTCTTTTAAAATTTGTAATAAATAATCCCATGTTAAACCAACACTATCAATTTCCATTTTCTCATCTGGGGTATGTGCCCCAAAAATATTAGGACCAAATGAAGTTACATCTAAATCTTTAATTTTTTCAGCAAATATTCCGCATTCTAAACCAGCGTGTATAGCTTTTACATCTATCTCTTTCCCATATTTATTTTTAAAAACTTTAGTACATAATTCTCTTAATGTAGAGTCTTCTTTGTATTCCCAAGGATAGAATGAAGGTACTTTTTCGCCGTAAGTTTCATATTTTTTACCTAATTCTATTAAATAATCTTGTAATTCATCTAATTCTTTTAAGTTAGAACTTCTTAATAATGAATTTACTCTTATACTTGTTTTATTACCCTCTACTTCAGTCTTTAAAACTCCACAGTTTAATGATGTTTGAACTAAACCTTCTATATTTTTACTCATTACTCTAACACCGTGTGGAAATTCATTGTATAATGCAACAATTTTTTTAGTATCTCTTTCAGATATTTTTCTTAAACTTCTATCTTCAAGAACATGTAATTCATATCTTAGACCAGTTTCTTCCTCTTTATATTCCTCTACTTTAACATCTATAAATTTATCCATTAATTCCTTAATTTCATCTATATTTGCTTTTGTGGCTATGTAAGCATGTGCTTCTCTAGGTATTGCATTATCTTTATTACCACCATCTACTAATACTAATCTGTATTCAAATTTCATTTCTAGATGTTTTAATGCTTCCATTAAAATTTTAATAGAATTACCTAATTTTAAGTGTATTTCTGCACCAGAATGTCCACCTTTTAAACCTAAAATTTCTAATGAATATATATTTTCATCTTTATCTAACTCATAGTTTTCTAATTCAGATGTTAATTTTATAGTCGCACCACCTGCACTACTTACATATATAGCACCAACTTCTTCTGTATCTAAATTTATCATTTTTTTACCAGCTAATTTTGTAACATCAATATTTTCTGCACCAGTCATATTTACTTCTTCATCTGTAGTAATTAAAACTTCTAATGCGGGATGTTCTATTTCTTTTGAATCTAATAATGCAAGACCCATTGCAACAGCTATACCATTATCTGCACCTAATGTTGTTCCATCAGCTTTTAAGAAACCATCTTCAACTTTTAATCTAATACCTTCTTTTTCAAAATCAAATTCAACATTTTTATTTTTTTCCCATACCATATCCATATGACCTTGAATTATTAATGGTAGATATTTTTCATAACCAGGTGTAGCATTCTTTTTAATAATTACATTGTGGAATTCATCTTGATATACTTCTAAATTTCTATCTTTAGCAAAATTTACCAACCAATCACTAATTTGTTTTTCTTTACCAGACCCTCTAGGTATTTCTGATATTTGTTCAAAAAATCCAAAAACTGATTCAGGATATAATCCTTTTGTAACTTTATTTTCCATAATAAATACTCCCTTACTTAATATATTTTCTACAAAAATTATACCACAGTTTATACACTTTTACAAATAAAAAAAGCCTATTTTACTAGACTTTCATACTACATTTCTTTTTCATTTACTTTTATTGTAACATTATCTTTATTTTTATTAGCTATAGAACCTATTAAATTTCTCAAACTAGTAATTATTTTCCCATTTTTACCTATAATTTTCCCAATTTCAGATTTATTTGCTAATATGTCAACATAATAAGTTTTTTCTTTTGCTTGTATAGATATTTCATATTTTTCTCTTGAGCCTGTTAAGTTTTCAAGCCAAAAATTTATTAACTCTAAATAATAATCTTGCATTATAGTTCTCCTTCCCATACTCTTTCTTCAAGAACATCTATTTTTATACCGTGTTTTTTAAATTTTTCTATTAATAAATTAACGTCATTAATAAAGTATGTATTTGTTAATAATTTTATTAACCCTTCCTTCCTATCTAAGGTTCTTATTATACCTAAGCCTTCATATGCTTCTACAACTTTATTTATAAAATCTATATTATATTTATCTGTACTAATAATATATTCATAACTTTGCATTTTTATTCCTTTTCTAGTATATCTATTAATTTAATAAAATCTTCTATAGATAATTCCTCTGCTCTTGAGTTCTTATTTCTACCTATTTTTTCTAAAGATAATTCAACTTTTTCTTTAGATATACCTATCAATTTTAAATTATTCGCAATATTTTTTCTTTTTGAAACAAAACTAGCCTTAACATATTTCAAATAAATATCAAAATCTATTTTTTTTGAGTATTTACCTTCTTTGTCTATACTAATTTTTATAAAAGCTGAATCAACTTTAGGGATAGGATCAAAGAATTCCTTCTCCACTGTAAATAAATAATCTACTTTAGAGTGGAAACCTACAACATGAGTAAAAAGTCCTCTATTACTAGTATTTTTTTCAAAATTTAATCTCTCGCCAACTTCTTTTTGAACCATTAGATATATATCTTTAATGTATTCCTTATACTCTAATAACTTATTTATTATAGGAGCTGTAATATAGTATGGTATATTTGCAATAACTCTATATTCCTTACCCTTTTCCATAATTTCATCTAAATTATACTCTAAAAAATCTACATGTATTAATTCTAAATTATCAAAAGATGCAAATTTTTTCTTTAATACAGGTATTAAATCATTATCAATTTCAAAAGATTTAAGTTTTGCACCAGATTCTAATATCATAGAAGTTAAAAAACCTATACCTGGACCTATCTCTATAATATTATCATCTTTAGATATTTTTGTTATTTCCTTAATTTTTTCTAGAAGTATACTATCATCTAAAAAATTTTGTCCAAATTTCTTTTTATGTTTATGTTCTGGGTTATTTTTTTTCTTTTTCATATTTCTCTAAATCCATTACACCTATATAAGGTATATTTCTATATTCTTGTATAAAATCTAATCCATAACCTAAAACAAATTCATTAGGTATCTCAAAACCAGTATATTGTATACTTATATCTGCTTCTCTCTTAGTAACTTTATCTAATAAAGTGCAAAGTATTACATTTTTAGGTCCTCTTTTACCAATAAGTTGTAATATTTTTTTAAGTGTTAATCCTGAATCTATAATATCTTCTACTATCAACACATTTTTACCTCTAACTGAGTAATCTAAATCTTTAATTATTTTTACATCTCTTGTAGTTTCAAATCCATCACCATAACTAGATACTTCCATAAAATCTATTTTTAAAGGTAATTTTATTTCTCTAATTAAATCTGCCATAAATAGTATTGATCCCTTTAATATACCTACAACAATAAATTCTGCATCATCGTCTTTAAAATCATTAGTTATTTGTTCTCCTAATTCCTTGACTCTAGCCTTAAGTTGTTCTTCTGTTATTATTTGTCTTACAATTCCTGCTTCCCAATCTTTCATGACATTTTCCTCTCTCATATTATTTTTTTTATTCTAACATATAAAAACTAATAAAATCAAGTATTATTTTAATTTGTCTTCAAGAAAAACTTTTACAGTAGACCAATATTTATCTTTGTATAAATAATGAGCTTGTACATGTTTAGCATCCTCAAAAATTACAATTTCTTTTTCAGAATTTAATAAATCGTATATTTTTTTTGAATTATCTAATGGTACAAAGCCATCTTCGGAACCATGTAATATTAGTCCTGGTATTTTAGTTTGTTTAATATCATTTGTTGCATCTACATCATCTATAGAATATCCAGCCCTTATTTTAACCATAGTATTTGCCATATCTAATATTGGAAATTGTGGTAATGAATACAATTTTTTTAATTGATAAGCAAATATAGATCTTAAAGTTAGATATCCACTATCTTCTATAAATGCAACTACATTCTTATCTTTTACTTCTTCTAAAGAATTAAGTACAGTTGCAGCCCCCATACTTCTACCAAATAATGCAAATTTTGCATCAGGATAATCAACATGTAATAAATCTATCCATTTAGCAATATCTAAACTATCTTTACCTCCCATAGATATATATGTTCCTTCACTTTCTCCAAAAGAAATCAAATCAGGCGAAAATACACTGTATCCAAGATTGTATAATTCTCTTATATGTGTTGCTAATTCCCTTGAATCACTATTAAATCCATGAACCATAACAACCCAATTATTTGTATCTTTATTAACAAACTTATATCCAACTAATTTAAATCCAGTTGTAGATTCCATATTGATTCTCACTTTATTTTCTTCAAACCACGCTACATTTTGTTCTAATTCATTATCTACTCTTCCATCAAAATCTTGTTTCGAAACCTTACTCTTATTAGTACTTGCATTTATAGATATATTATAAAAATAATTACCTATACCAAAATATAGCATTGTAAATACAACTGTTATTATTAAAAAAATTTTTTTCTTCATAAACTCACCTCTATACAATTATATTAAATTCTAATACAGGTGTCAATAAACAAAAAATGCCCTAAGGCATTTTTATTTATCTAAATCTTCTGGACCAAATGAATATGGTATCATTTCATCCATAGTCCATATAATATATTTATCACTCTTTGATGTTGCTAATACTATTAAAGTATCCTTTTTAGAAAATTCTCTTATTACTTGTCTACACATACCACAAGGGCTTATAGGATTAGGTGTATCACCAGTAATAGCTATCATATCTATTTTTTTCATACCCTTAGTAACTGCTGCTGCTATAGTATTTCTTTCAGCACAAACTGTTAATCCATATGAAGCATTTTCAACATTTACACCTTCATGTATATTTCCATCTGTATCTATCATTATAGATGCTACTCTATATTTTGAATACGGACAATATGATTTTTCTAAAAGTTTATTTGCTCTATCTATATATCCTCTAATTTCAACTTCACTATATCTTTCCATAGTACTCCTAGAAAGTGATTGCCGCATCTAAAGCTAAAGTAATCATATCATTAAATGTAGTTTGTCTTTCTTCAGCTGAAGTTGCTTCACCAGTTACAAGTGAATCACTAATAGTTAATAAAGTTAGAGCATTTACATTAAATTTAGCAGCTGTAGTATATAGTTGAGCTGTTTCCATTTCTACACATAGAACTCCAAATTTAGACCATTTTTTCCATCCTTCAAAATCGTCTCCATAGAATGTATCACTAGTTAAAACGTTTCCTGCTTTTAATTCAATTCCTTTAGATTTTGCAGTTTCATAAACTTTAAATAATAATTTTGAACTTGCTGTAGGGGCATAATCTGCTCCATTAAATCTTAATTTATTTATTGCAGAATCAGTAGAAGCTGCTAAAGCTACAACTACATCTCTTATTTTAACATCGGCATTAGTTGAACCTGCAGTCCCTACTCTTATCAAGTTTTTAACTCCATATTCATTTATTAATTCATGAGTATATATACCTATTGAAGGTACTCCCATACCTGTTCCTTGAACAGAAATTCTTTTTCCTTTATATGTTCCTGTAAATCCAAGCATTCCTCTTACATTGTTATACTGTACTACATCCTCTAAGAATGTCTCAGCTATGTATTTTGCTCTTAAAGGATCTCCAGGTAATAATATAGTTTCAGCTATATCTCCTTTTTTTGCTCCTATATGTGGTGTTGCCATAATATCACTCCTTAAATTTATTAATATGTTGTTGGATCAACTTTAGCACCAGTTAATATTTCTACTCCTGAACTAGTACCTAAACGAGTTGCTCCTATTTCTATATATTTTTCTGCTGTTTCAAAGCTCTTAACTCCTCCACTAGCTTTTACTTCCGCTTTATCTCCTACCATTTTTTTCATTAAAATTACATCCTCAAATGTTGCTCCAGATGTACCAAATCCAGTAGAAGTTTTAACAAAGTCAGCATTTGCATTTAATGATAATTCACATGCTAACATTTTTTGTTCATCATTTAAATAACATGTTTCTATAATTACTTTTAATACATTTTTACCAATAGCTTCTTTTATAGCACGAATTTCATTTTCAACGTATTTTGAATCTCCTTCTAATAGTTTACCTACATTGATAACCATGTCTATTTCATTTGCACCATTTTCTATTGCCTCTTTTGCCTCAAATACTTTAGCAGTTGTAGTCATAGCTCCTAAAGGAAATCCTATAACTGCAGCAATTTTTACATCGCTACCCTCTAAATTACTTTTAGCTTCTTTAACATAACATCCATTTACACATACTGAATAAAAACCATACTCTTTAGCTTCATCACATAATTTTTTTATATCTGATGATTTAGTTGTAGCCTTTAAAACAGTATGATCAATATATTTTGCAATATTTAACATATTAATTCCTCCTATACTTATTCTACTATATCTAATATTGGTGTAACAACACTTGAAATTTCATTACCTATTACATATGATTCTAATATCATTTCTTTAGAAACATTAACTTTACTATCATCATTATAGTAAATTTTAGCAATTACTTCATCTTTTTCTACTCTATCTCCAACTTTTTTCAGTATTTTTATACCTACTGCATGATCAATTATAGATTCTTTTGTTTCTCTACCAGCACCAATAACCATTGCTGCTTTACCTATTTCTTCAGTTTTAATTTTAGATACTAAACCAGAAGAAATTGATTTAACTTCTAAAACATTTTTAGCTGTTGGAAGTAATGAGTAATCATTAATTATTTCAGGATTTCCTCCGCTTTCTTTTATATAGTTTGCAAAATATTCTAAAGGTTTACCTGTTTTTATTATATCATCAATAATTTTTTTACCTTCAGATATTTCCTTTATATCTCCTTTAGCTTTCAACGCTAATGAAACTATAGTATATACAACTTCTTTTAAATCACTAGATATATTGCCTTTAAGTGCTTCTATCCCTTCTATTATTTCTAATGCATTACCTATATTATGACCTAAAGGTTCATCCATATTAGATAAAACTACTTTTACTTGTCTATTAGTACCTTTACCAATAGCAACCATTCTTTTCGCTAATTCTCTAGCAATATCTAAAGTTTTCATAAATGCTCCATCTCCAACTTTTACATCTAAGATGATAACATCATTTTGTATAGCAAGTTTTTTACTCATAATACTACTTGCAATTAATGGTATAGATGGTACTGTAGCTGTTACATCTCTAAGAGCATATATTTTTTTATCAAGGGGTACTATCTTATCACTTGAACCCATTAATCCAATACCTGTTTTCATTGCTATTTCAGATAACTCTTCTTTAGTATTAGAGAAATTAAAACCTTCAATAGACTCAAATTTGTCTATAGTTCCACCTGTATGACCCAAACCTTTACCAGAAAGTTTTGCAGTTGCCATACCTAAAGATGCAAGTATAGGTGCTAAAACAACAGTTACTTTATCTCCTACTCCACCTGTACTATGTTTATCTACAAGAAACTTATTAATTTTTGGAAATTCAATAATATCTCCTGAATTTCTCATAGTCATTGTAAAATCAACTAACTCCCTATCAGTCATTCCTTGAAAATATGTTGCCATTAAAAATGATGCAATTTGATATTCAGGAACTTTTTCTTGCATATACTCATTTAATAAAAATTCAATTTCTTGAGTACTTAATTCAAATCCATCTCTTTTACTTTGAATAATATCAACAACTCTCATAGTATTTCCTTTCATTTTATTAATATTATATTATTAAAATATTTAATTATAAGAAAACTTAGATAAAAAAACAGGAAGCTAATTCCTGTTTTTTTTACCTTAGGTTGAATTTATTGCAACTAAGTATATTAATAATATTTATTTTATAGTTTCAATATAATTGTACCTCTATTTTATTTATTTGTCAATATTTTTATTTTACAGGTCCATTTGGATCTACAACTATTTTTCCTGATTTTATATCTTCTATTATTGAATTAATTTTATCTATATTTTCTTGACCTATAATATCACGTGTAAATTCAAAATCAGTAACGCCTAAACCATTATCTTTTACACCTAAATATTTTACTCCACCTTTAAATTCATTGTTTAAAACAGATTTTATACTTTCATATACTCCAGTATCCACTCTTTTAATCATAGAAGTAAGTATATGTCCTGGAACTTCACCATCTTGATTTGAATCTACTCCTATTCCATAAACCTTCATTTCTTCTACAGCTTTAAATACACCTGAACCTGAAGCTCCTGCAGCATGCATTACAACATCTGCTCCTTTACTAATTATAACTTCAGTTAATTGTTTTGCTGCAACAGGATCATTAAACGAATCAGAACCATTAATATATGAAATTAAAACATTAATATCTGGTTTAATGTATTTTGTACCTTGAAAATATCCTGTAGCAAATCTATAAATTACTGGTGCTTCAACACCACCTATAAATCCTATAGTATTTGTTTTTGTCATCATAGCAGCAAGTGCTCCAGTTAAGAAAGTACACTTTTGTTCATCATAAACAATTGATAATACATTATCTTTACCCTCAATAACATCATCTATCATTACGAATTTTTGATTAGGATATTCCTCTCCAACAGCTATTAAAGCTTCTGTAATAGTAAATCCAATACCTATTATTAATTCATATTCCCCAGTTTGAGCATATTCTGATAATACATTTTTTGCTTCATCCGAAGTATCTTTAGGCTCATATTCTGATACTTCTATACCGAAATCTTTAATTGCTTGCTGTATACCCATGTATGCAGAGTCATTAAAACTTTTATCTCCCTTACCACCAGTAGAATAAACTATAGCAATTTTTTTAGCTGTACTTACTTCTTTCACTTCTTCTTTGTTTCCACAAGAAAATACAAAAAAGAATAAAAATGTCATTAATGTAATAATTTTTTTCATATATTCCTTCAAATAGATTTTTAAAAAAAGGGGCTGTTCCGAAATAGCCTAAAAAAATTATGGAGAATTCTAAATTTTTTAGAATCCTCCATTTTTTTTAACAATTTTTAACCTTTTATTTCAATCTAAATAAATATACTTAATTTTGTGCAGCACCAAACTGAGGGTTTATACCCTCAATAAAAAAATATTACTTATAC
>NZ_LOHX01000330.1 GCF_001559775.1 Streptobacillus felis
TAATGCAACATATATTAGAGACTTAGGTAATGAAAGAGAAGTAAGCCTTAAAGGACTTCCCTCACATATTAAGGGAGAAGAAATAAATATAACATCAAATGTAGTAAATCTAAAAGATGAAGATAAGAAGACTTTAAGAGAAGAAGATGAAAGATATGTAAATAATAAAGAAAATATAGATATAGATGGAAAGAATGTAGAGTATACAGTAGAAGAAAACCCAAGATATACAAAACTATCAAATTTTTTAAATAATCCATATTTTCTAAATAATATTAAATACAATAGTAATAACAAATATTTAATAAATGAATTTAACTTAGAGAATAAAAAACTTGAAGAAAAAACTCCTAAGAAAAGTAATATAACAATAAATGCAAAGAACTTAAATATTAGAGATCAAAAACTACTATTTGATAATATTAATTTATCAAGTAATAACATATTAATAGAGGGAGCAAGATTAAAAGCCTTAGATAATTTAAATATTAAATCAGATAATATAACTCTTAAATCAATAGTAGAAGATAAAGAGACATATTTATTAACTGATGAAAATGTATTTATTAGAAGATATGAAGAATTAAAGAAATCAACTATAGAGGCAAAAAATATTTCAATTGATTCTAAAAATACAATTTTAAGTGGGAATATAACATCTAGTGAAAACCTTAATATATCAACAGAAAAGTTAGAAATAGTTGGAGATAAAATAACTAATAAATCACATCTAATTAATAACTATACTGATATATTAGTAAAAGAAGAAAACATTGAAAATAGTACTATTAATGCTAAAAATATTAATATTAAGAGTAATGAAACAACTATTAAATCAAGTAATTTAAATATAGAAGACTCTATTAATGTAGATTCAAACACACTAATAATTACTGGAGAAAAAACAGAAAATTCTAAAGAAGAAAAAACAATATCAAATGATGAATATTTACTAGATAAAAAAGAAATAAATAATAGCTCAAACATTAAAGCCCAAAACATTAATCTAAATAATACTAATGCAACAGTAATAGGAAGTGATATTACTTCAAATACACTAGAAGGAAAAAACCTTAAAGTAGAATCACAAATATTAGATAATAAATATGTTAAAAAAATAGATGCTTTTACACTTTATGAAAATACAAATGTAGATTATGAAAGTAGTTCTAGTTCAAATGTAAAAGTAAAAGATATTAAATTAGATAGATTAGGTGTAAAGGGTTCAAACTTAGAATCAAATAAATTAGAATCAAAAGATTTAAATGTAGAATCAGAAGTATTAAATACATCATTAAAGCAAAAAGTAGAAACATTTAAATTAGTAGATAATGTAAAAGGTAATGTAGATAAAGAAAATCTAGAAGTAAGAGGTAATGTAACTCTTTTTTCACATAAGGTAGATAGTAAGGATAATAAGTATCAAGAAAATGTTAAATCAAATGTAATAGTAAAAGAAGAATCAAAAATA
>NZ_LOHX01000331.1 GCF_001559775.1 Streptobacillus felis
GAAAGAAGAATATTTAAATAATTATATATTTGAAAAGGAAGAAGATTTATACAAAGGAATAGAAGAATTTTCATATGTATATTATAATTATGTAAGACCACATAGTTATAATGGATATTTAACACCTATGGAGGTGAGAAGAAGAAAATAAATTAACTTTACCATGCTGTATCAAAAAAGCTTGACCACTACAGGTGGACTTGTATATTGTAATATATTACATAATGCAACATATATTAGAGACTTAGGTAATGAAAGAGAAGTAAGCCTTAAAGGACTACCATCTCATGTTAAGGGTGAAGAGATAAACATAACATCAAATATTGTAAATTTAAAGGATGAAGATAAGAAGACTTTAAGAGAAGAAGATGAAAGATATGTAAATAATAAAGAGAATATATATATAGATGGAAAGAATGTAGAATATACAGTAGAAGAAGATCCAAGATATGTAAAACTATCCAACTTTTTAAATAATCCATATTTTCTAAATAATATTAAATACAATAATAACAATAGATATCTATTAGAAAACTTTAAAATGAATCAAAATGAATTAGAACATAAACCTTCTAAATCAAATATTACAATAAATGCAAAAAACTTAAATATTAGAGATCAAAAGTTACTATTTGATAATATTAATTTATCAAGTAATAACATATTAATAGAGGGAGCAAGATTAAAAGCCTTAGATAATTTAAATATTAAATCAGATAATATAACTCTTAAATCAATAGTAGAAGATAAAGAGACATATTTAGTAACTGATGAAAATGTATTTATTAGAAGATATGAAGAATTAAAGAAATCAACTATAGAGGCAAATAATCTAAATATATTATCTAAAAACACATTAATTTTAGGAGATATTAAGGTAAATGAGGATATTAATATATCAACAAAAAACCTAGAAATATCTGGAGATAAAATAACTAATAAATCACATATATTAGATAACTATACTGATATATTAGTAAAAGAAGAAAAAGTTGATAATAGTACTATTAATGCTAAAAATATTAATATTAAAAGTAATGAAACAACTATTAAATCAAGTAATTTAAATATAGAAGATAGTATAAATATTAATTCAACTAATTTATTAATTACAGGAGAAAAAACAAAAGAATTAAAAGAAGAGAAATCATATTTTAATAATGAATATTTACTAGATAAAAAAGAAATAAATAATAGCTCAAACATTAAAGCCCAAAACATTAATTTAAATAATACTAATGCAACAGTAATAGGAAGTGATATTACCTCAAATACATTAGAAGGTAAAAACCTTAAAGTAGAATCACAAATATTAGATAATAAATATGTTAAAAAAATAGATGCTTTTACACTTTATGAAAATACAAATGTAGATTATGAAAGTAGTTCTAGTTCAAATGTAAAAGTAAAAGATATTAAATTAGATAGATTAGATGTAAAGGGTTCAAACTTAGAATCAAATAAATTAGAATCAAAAGATTTAAATGTAGAATCAGAAGTATTAAATACATCATTAAAGCAAAAAGTAGAAACATTTAAATTAGTAGATAATGTAAAAG
>NZ_LOHX01000332.1 GCF_001559775.1 Streptobacillus felis
ATCTCAATAGTATCTAACCCTGCACTTACTCCTAAACTTACTGAAGCATCTATTATCTCTTTTTTATTTTCTGCTCTCAATACATCTTTTCTAACACTTTCAACATTATTAGTGTAGTGGTCAAGCTTTTTTGATACAGCATGGTAAAGTTAATTTATTTTCTTCTTCTCACCTCCATAGGTGTTAAATATCCATTATAACTATGTGGTCTTACATAATTATAATATACATATGAAAATTCTTCTATTCCTTTGTATAAATCTTCTTCCTTTTCAAATATATAATTATTTAAATATTCTTCTTTCAATGTATTATAGTATCTTTCCATAACTGCATTATCATAAGGACAACCTGCTTTACTCATACTTTGTATTATTCCTTGTTCCTCACAATATTTTACAAATTCTTTTGAAGTAAATTGACTCCCTTGATCACTATGTAATATTATTTCTTTATTTGCCCTTGGGTTATCCTTAAAAGCCTTATTTAAAGCTCTCTTCGCTAACTCTGTATCCATTCTCTTTCCACAAACACTTGAAACTACACTTCTATCATACAAATCTATCACTGTACAATTATATCTTACATCATTATTTAATAAATATATATATGTAAA
>NZ_LOHX01000333.1 GCF_001559775.1 Streptobacillus felis
ACAAATAATCTAAATGTTAAGGTAGAAGAAGATTTTACAAATAGAGATAAAATAATATCAAATAATAATATAAATATATCAGCTAAAAACATAATAAATGATGGGAATGTATTAATAAGTGATAACATAAACCTATGTAGTGGTATAATAAATTTGTAACAGTAGAGTAAAGTGGTGTATAATATAATTAAGGAAAAAGGAGAAAAAATTATGATACAAAAACACTCAGAAGAATTAAAAAACAAACTTATTAAACTACATCTACAAGAAGGAAGAACATATAATAGCCTATCAGAAGAATATGGAGTATCAAAAGTAACTATTGCAAAATGGTGTAAAGATTTTAACAAAGAATGCCAAGTAAAAGCCGAAAATAATTCTAATAGTTTAAATGCAGCAGAAGTAATGAAAGAAAACTTGCGTTTGAAAATAGAATTAGAAGAAATGAAAAAAGAAAATCTATTTTTAAAAAAAACAGCGGCATTCTTTGCAAAGGAAATCGATTAAAGGCTTATCGATTTATAGAAGAAAATAAAGATATATTTGGTTTAAGATGGTTGTTTAGAAGGATGAAAATACATTCTAATTCATATTATAACTACTTAAAAAGAAAAGATGAAAATATTGAAAAAGATATTGTACTAAAAAAAATAAAAGAACTTTACCATAAATATAATGGAGTTTGTGGCCATAGAATGATTAAAATATATTTAGAAAGAGAAGGCTATAATTACAGTAAGACTACAGTACATAAATTTATGAACAAAGAATTGAAATTAAAGTCTACGGTTAGAAGAAAGAAACCAAACTATATAAAACAAGAAGCACATAAAGTACATGAAAATAAGCTTAATAGGGATTTTACGGCAAATAATGCTAATGAAAAGTGGTGTACAGATTTTACATATATATATTTATTAAATAATGATGTAAGATATAATTGTACAGTGATAGATTTGTATGATAGAAGTGTAGTTTCAAGTGTTTGTGGAAAGAGAATGGATACAGAGTTAGCGAAGAGAGCTTTAAATAAGGCTTTTAAGGATAACCCAAGGGCAAATAAAGAAATAATATTACATAGTGATCAAGGGAGTCAATTTACTTCAAAAGAATTTGTAAAATATTGTGAGGAACAAGGAA
>NZ_LOHX01000334.1 GCF_001559775.1 Streptobacillus felis
TTAAGCCTCTTATACTTACATTATCTACATTATTATATACTTCTTTTGTGTTTTCTAATATATTTAAAGCATTTTCTTTTTCTTCTATTACATCATAACTTCCCTTAACTCCTACAGTTATACTTCCAGGTGATACCTTCATCTCCATAGTATCTAATCCTGCACTTACTCCTAAACTTACTGAAGCATCTATTATCTCTTTTTTACTCTCTGCTCTCAATACATCTTTTCTAACACTTTCAACATTATTATACAATACATTACTATCTTTTACTATAGTTGATGTATAATTTACTTCCTTATTCTTATTAAATATTAAATTATT
>NZ_LOHX01000335.1 GCF_001559775.1 Streptobacillus felis
TATTGAAATAAGTCTGTAAATTCATCAAATTTATTTTTTTATTCAAAGACTCTTATGATATTTAGTTTATAAACAATTCAATATATTATAGCTGTTTTTCACAGCATGTCAATACAGAGGGTAAGGTTTTTTGACCAAACCCTCTTAATTTATTGATAAATTTCTTTAAATTTCTATACGCTCTCTACCAAAATTAATAATTAATTCCATATAAATTTGTCCCCAATTTCTAATAGGTTGATTCCATTTCTTAGTAATAATATCTGTAGCTAAATAAAGTGATTTAAATAATGCAGTTTTACTAGGAAATACAACTCTACCCTTGTTTATTCTTTTATATGATGAATTTAATGATTCTATAGCATTTGTTGTATATACTATCTTTCTTAACTCTTCTCCATATGAAAACATAGGTGAAATATTTTCCCAATTATCATACCATCTATCCATACAACCTCTATATATTTTATTCCATTTTTCAGCTACTATATCTAACTGCATTCTAGCTTCTTCTTCTGTATTAGAAGTGTAAATTAATTTAAGATCTTTTGTAAATTCTTTTTTATGTTTATATGATACATATTTAAGTGTATTTCTTATTTGATGTATTATACAACCTTGCCAATCTGTTTTTGGATATACTGCTGTTATTGCTTCTTTTATACCTGTAAGTCTATCTGAGCATAGAATAAGTATATCTTTTACTCCCCTAACTTTTAAGGAAGTAAGTACTGATAACCAAAATTTAGAATTCTCTGCTTCTCCTATCTCAATAGATAATACATCTTTCATACCATTAATATCTATTCCTAATATTACATATGCAGCCTTCTTAGATACCTTACCCTCATCTCTTACTGAAAAATGTGTAGCATCAATAAATACCACAGGATATACCTTTTCTAATGGTCTATTTTTCCATTCTTCTGCTATAGGCAATATCTTATTAGTTACATTTGTTATTAAAGCTTCATCCATATCAAATCCATATATTTCATCTATTGTATCTGATATATCTTTATTTGACATTCCTCTTGCATACATAGACAATATTTTACTTTCTATATGACTTATATCTCTTTTTCTTTTTGGAAGTACTTCAGGAGTAAATGTTGAATTTCTATCTTGTGGTATACTAAGATCTATTTTACCTGCACTAGAATTAACTGTTTTGGTTTTGTATCCATTTCTATAGTTATTTCTTTCTTCATTATGTTCATAATATGGAGTTTGCATATGATGCTCAAATTCTGCTTCTAGCATATTTTTAATTGTTGAACCAAGCATCTTCTTTAATGCATCTTCGATATCTGTAATGGTTTTTAAATCTCCATTTTCAATTAAAAGTTTTGCAGCCTTATCGAAAGCTGTTTCTTCCATTTCTCTAATTCTTTTTGTTCTTCTTACTTTTTTTTCTTCATTCATTACAAAAGCCTCCTTGATATATATTTATTATATCATAAGAGGCTCTTACTAAAAATTATATTTTTTTCAATTTACAGACTTATTTCAATACTCTCGTATTAAAAAATGGATGTTTTTCTGTAATTAAGAAGGAAACATCCATTTTATTTTGACTGTATTCTTTTTTATTATAATAGTCTATATATTTTTTTATATATTATTCCAAACAAATCTCTATTTTTATCCTATCTGGATCCTCAAAATATAATGCATAATGTTCAAGGCCCCCAGCATGTGGATATTTATCATCGTATAATAAAACTGAATTTCTACGAATAAGTTCTTTTCTTATTTTATCTATATCATTTTTACTTTTACAACAAAAAGCAACATGATTTAAACCGACATTACATCTATTATATTCATTATTTAAATATTTTTCTTTTGTTTTAACAAAAACAATATAAAAATTGTCTTTTTTATAAGAAAATCCTTGTTCCCACTCCTGAAATAATTTAAAACCCAAAGATTTTAGCAACCAAGAATAAAATTTTTTACTTGTTTCTAAATTACTTACATAAATTTCAATATGATGCATTTTATTATCTCGCTTTCTATTAAAAAGGTTGTTTTAATTAATAAAAATCGTCACTTAATCCTTATCTTTCCTCTTAATTCTTCTATATTTCTTGAACCTGTTAATAAAAACATGTTTTTAATGTCTTTCTTCCAAGTATTTATTCTATCTACCAAAGCATCTCTACCTTCTAATTCCAATATTTCTAAAAATGCTCTAGAAATACCTACTGCATCCGCTCCTAAGGCAAGAGCTTTAACTATATCTAAGGGATTTCTTATACCTCCACTTGCAATAATTTCAAAGTCATCTTTAAACTCTTTAGCTATTTCAAGACTTTCAGTAGTTGAATACCCTATTTCTTCATAGTATTCTTTAACTGATTTTCTTCTCCTATTTTCTATACTTGCAAAGTTAGTTCCACCTTTTCCACTAATATCTAGTATTTTTATACCTAAATTTTTAGCCTTAATAAATGTTTCCCTACCCATTCCAAATCCAGTTTCTTTTAGTATTATTGGTATGGAAATATGTTTAATTATTTCTTTTAAATTTTCTTCCCATTTTTCAAAGTTTCTATCACCTTCAGGCATAAGCATTTCCTGTATCATATTAACATGAACTTGAACTATTTTTGCATCAGTTTTATTTATACCTTGAACAAAGGCTTCAAAAGGTTTATCTATACCTAAATTAATACCTTGATTTTTAGGATAAGATATCTTATCTTTATTTAAAAATGGAGAATAGGAACCAGGAAAAAGAAAAATATTAGTTTTTTTAGAAACATATTCTAAATCCTTATTTATCTTATCACCTTTTTTGCTTCCTCCAGTTATAGCATTTATGAAAAAGGGATATTCTAAGTCTACAATTCCTATTTTTGTTCTAATATCTACATCTTCTAATCCAAAAGATGGAATAGAAATATATTCTAATAAATAATCATCAAAACCATTTTTAGTTATAGCATCACTTAATGCATATTTTAAATGAGCGTCTTTTCTATTCATTATTATCTCCTTGTATAATAAATTTATATTTCACCTTTAATCTTCATTAATGTATTCAAAGCTTCAAGTGGTGTCATATTGTTAATATCTAAACTTCTTATTTTTTCTAATTTTTCATTTAATACATCTATTGTTTCTTCAAGTTTTTCTATCTTATCATAATTTTCATATTCAAAATTATTAAATAAAGATAGCTGTCCATTATTTTTCTCACTTTCAAAAGATTTAAGTAATTTAGTTGATTCTCTGATTATAGACTTAGGTAAGCCTGCAAGTTTTGCAACTTCTATACCGTATGACCTATCAGCTCCTCCTTTAACTATAGTTCTTAAAAAGTTTACTTTACCATTTTTTTCTTCTACTTCTATTCTATAATTTTTAATAGATGTATATTCATTTTCAAGTTCTGTTAATTCATGATAATGTGTTGCAAATATTGCTTTTGCATCTATATTTTCTACTATATATTTAGATATAGAGCTTGCTATTGCTAATCCATCATATGTAGAAGTTCCTCTACCAACCTCATCTAAAATAATTAAAGAGTTATTAGTTGCTGAATTAATTATACCTGCAACTTCACTCATCTCAACCATAAAAGTAGATTGTCCAGATAATATATCATCACTTGCACCTATTCTAGTAAGTATTTTATCTACTATATTTAAATTTGCCTCTTTGGCTGGTACAAAAGATCCAATTTGAGCCATAATACTTATTAAAGCAATTTGTTTCATGTATGTAGATTTACCTGACATATTAGGCCCTGTAAGTATTATGAACTTATTATCATTATCAAAATATACATTATTTGATATAAAGGTATTATCTCCTATAAGCCTTTCAACAACAGGATGTCTTGCATCCTTTATTTCATAATAATTATCATTAAATTTTGGTCTAGTATAATTATTTTCTAATGCAGTTATAGTAAAAGATATTAATATATCTATATATGCAAGTACATTAGATAACTCTATAAATATATTCTTATACTCTTTAATAAATGAACTTAATTCCTTAAATATATTGTATTCAAGTTCTGCTATCTTTGCTTTAGAATTAATTATCTTATCTTCATAACTTTTAATCTCTTCTGTAATAAATCTTTCCGCATTAGAAAGTGTTTGTTTTCTAATATATGTTTCTGGAACCATATCTAAATTAGACTTAGATACTTCTATAAAATAACCAAATACATTATTGTATTTAATTTTTAAGTTTTTAATTCCTGTTTTTTCTCTTTCTCTAGCCTCTATTTCAAGTAAAATACTAGTTCCGTTGTTCATAATATTTCTTAATTCGTCAAGTTCTGAACTAACACCACTTTTTATCATATTTCCCTCTCTTACAGAGAAAGGAGCATCTTCTAGTAAAAGTTCATCTATTTTTCTATAAATATTAGCTAATATATTAAAGTCTATATCAACGAATTTTTCAGGCCACAATTCCTTTATTTTAAAACTTGAATATATAGTTTTTTTTAGTGCATTAATATCTTTACCATTCTCATTTGAAAATATAACCTTACCTATTAATCTTTCTATATCATAAACACTATCAAGTAAACTTCTAATTTCTTCCCTCTTTATTATTTCTACACATAAATATTCTACATCATCATATCTTCTATTTATTTCATCTATATCAAGTAAAGGATTTTGCAATAACTGTTTTAATTTTCTAGATCCTGTTGATGATTTACATTTATCAAGTACCCATAATAGTGATCCATATGTAGATTTATCTCTTTGATTCTTTATTATCTCTAGATTTCTTAAAGTAGAAGATGAAATTTCAACTACTTCAGACTTATTAATAACCTCAATTTTTCTAATAGTTAATTCATTATTAAATTGCATTGCTAAAACATAATCAAGTATTGATGCACAAGCATCTATCATAGCTTTTTTGCCATAAATTCCATAGCTATCTAAAGAAACTATATTAAAATAGTCCTTTAATAGTTTTTCTCCATCATTAATTTTAGTAATAATAGAAAAATTAACATCTAATTTTTCTATTAAATTTGACAATCTTTCTTTAATTGATTGAGTAAGTAATATTTCACTTGGCTCTATCTTATATATCTCACTTATCAAATTGTCTTCATTACACTCTAAAACTTTAAATTCACCTGTAGTAATATCTAAATATGAAAGAGAATATTCTTGGTTATAGTGTTCTATACATGCTAAATAATTATTAGATTTAGAGTCTAAATAATCAACATCTTGTAAAGTACCAGAAGTAATAATTTGAACTACTTCCCTTTTAACTATTCCTTTTGCTTTTTTAGGATCTTCTATTTGTTCACAAATAGCAACCTTGTATCCTGCATTAACAAGTTTTGCTATATATGGTTTAGAAGAGTGATAAGGTATACCTGCAAGAGGTATATCCATTCCTTTTTCCTTATTTCTAGATGTAAGTGTTAACCCTAACACCCTTGAAGCTATTTCTGCATCTTCAAAAAACATTTCATAAAAATCACCCAATCTAAAAAATAATATATATTCTTTGTACTGACCTTTTATTTCTGTATATTGTTTCATTAAAGGGGTAGACATATATTGCACTTCCTTTCTTTTTATTTCTTTATTAATATTTTATCAAATAAAGTTATTTTAGTAAAATCAAAATTATTATTTTATGAAAAAAATCTTAGTAAATTAAAAGGAACTACTTCTAAATTAAAAATAATTCCTTTATTATATCAATTTATTAATAAATTTTTACCAATTATATCCTGCACTAAAATTTAATTCATAATTAGTATAGTCTCTTGAAATATCATTAAAGTCTAAATCAAAATTTATTTTTGCACCTTTAAATTCTGCTCCTATTCCAACTTGCATATTATATTCAAAAATTTTACCTTCTATCTTCTCTTTTTTTTCAGATAGATTACTTTGAGAGATATATTGAGTATTATCAGAAACTAAAATTTCTGGTTTAACTTTAAATTTAAAATTTTTGTACTTAGCTTCAGCTTTAACAGAAAAATCTGCACTAGCAGAAACTCTTCTATCAAGTCTTACATCTTCATCAAGTAATGTATCATGAGAATAAGTCAATAATATTCCTGCTTTAGGTGTAATCTCAACAATTGGGTGTGGGCTAAATCTTGCTTCTGCAGAGGTATAAACATCTATATTATGTCTGTCTATTTTATTGTTATTGTCTACCTCATCATCTGCATTTTCTCCACCTATTTTAACATCATTTAATATTTGATATCTATATCTTGCAAAATTTCTAAATGTATATTTATCTTCTATAGTAGCTTTAAACATTCCTCCAACTGATATATTTTGTGCATTATCCTTTGAAGTTGTTACTTCTACAAATCCTCCAACTTTCATATTTTTTATATCATGATTATATCCTAATTTGAAATCATTTTCATTGATATAATTTTTAGTCAATCCTAATTTTTTCCCGTAACTTGCAAATATTCTATTATCATTTTCAATTATATCTCTTCTAGTATATAAAAATTTTTGAGGTATTGATTTATATGGATTAAAATCAATTACTTCGTTAAATTTAGAGGTAGCATCATCAATTTTACTCTTTAAAGCTCTTACTGCCAATACTTTTATTAATTTATCTCTTTCTTCGCCTTGCAATCCTTCTAAAGATATATTAAATTTTCTAATATTTGATGCTAAAGCTTCAGGATTTTTCTTTAATTCTTCTGCATATTTTTCTGCTTCTTTATCAAGTTCATTTAATTCATTATTCAATACTAGAGCCTCAGTAAATGCTCTATCATTCTCTTCCATCATTGCTGCTATTAATTTTTCTTTTTGTTTTTCTGATAAAGAATCTAATGATCTCACTTTTTCAATATCCTTAGATCTTTCATCTTCTAAATTCCACTCAGTTGCAGCATTTTCAATTTCATTAATAAATTCTGTTAAATTCTTAACTGAAATATCTCCACCATCTTCATATGCAACAAATAGATTTCCACCCTTATATGCTAA
Organism: Streptobacillus felis; assembly: GCF_001559775.1. Lineage (NCBI taxonomy): Bacteria > Fusobacteriati > Fusobacteriota > Fusobacteriia > Fusobacteriales > Leptotrichiaceae > Streptobacillus > Streptobacillus felis. Next base: position 6,987 of record NZ_LOHX01000335.1, read on the forward strand.
AGATGAATAACCAGCTCCAAATCTATTTCCTGAACCTTCTCTATATACAGTAATCTGTTTCTTTTGGCTAGGGTCTTTACCAGATAATGCCCAAAGTGCTAAATTCCCTCTTTGCCAATTATCATTATTTCCATTAGGTGCTGAAACTAATATAACTTTTTTACCACTAGGTAATGTTACATAAAGAGTTGATCCTTGTGTTGCCTGACTTGTTACTGGTTGAAAACCATGTAAAGGTGTAAACTTATTCCAAGTTTGTCCCATATCCTCTGTATAATATGCCCATCTATGTAAAGTAGTACCAGTATCAGTTCCTCTTCCTGTAATTACAAGCTTATTATCTATTTCAAAAATCATATTTTCAAGTGAAGAACCATTAGTCATCAATATTTTTTCATTATTTATTTCTGGCATTTTCCAAGTTTTTCCATTATCACGAGAATACATTAAAGTTGCACCTATAGGCTTTTTACCACTTCTATTTGGTGATTCATGAGATGTTTGAACCGGCATTACTAAAGTTCCATCTTTCATTACTATCCCTGTACCTACTCCTCCAAGTAAGGCTTTAACTGCATTATCTGGTGTATGATTAATAAACAATTCATTATTTAACTTGTCAAATTTATGAGTTCTATTCCAAGTTTCTCCTCCATCTTTTGATTTATGTATAAGTGCTGCCCAAATTAATTGATCATAATATACCATCCTACTAGAATGCCAATTACCATTTCCTCCATTTCTGCTGAAGGGGCTGTTCCGAAATAGCCTAAAAAAATTATGGAGAATTCTAAATTTTTTAGAATCCTCCATTTTTTTTAACAATTTTTAACCTTTTATTTCAATCTAAATAAATATACTTAATTTTGTGCAGCACCAAACTGAGGGTTTATACCCTCAATAAAAAAAT
>NZ_LOHX01000336.1 GCF_001559775.1 Streptobacillus felis
TTTACTTTCTTGTAATTCATATGAGACCTTTGCACCTACAGTTATACTTCCAGGTGATACCTTCATCTCCATAGTATCTAATCCTGCACTTACTCCTAAACTTACTGAAGCATCTATTATCTCTTTTTTACTCTCTGCTCTCAATACATCTTTTCTAACACTTTCAACATTATTATACAATACATTACTATCTTTTACTATAGTTGATGTATAATTTACTTCCTTATTCTTATTAAATATTAAATTATTACCACTTAATACATTTCCTCTTACCTTTTCATTATGTGATAATGTAGTCTTATTTGATACATTTAGATTTACTCCTCCACTCACATTTACATAAGCTGAAATGTCTTTTTCTAGTTTTTTATCTTTACCTATATTATTTAAATCTTCTTTTGTTGCTCTAACATATTTATTTTCTTTTTTTACCTTAATATTACCTGATAAATCATCTACTGCTCCTACATATCCATTAGATATGTTTGAAATTGCCTTATCTATTCTTCCTTCTAATAGATTCTTTACTCCCTTACCAATATTTAATGCATCTTTTACTATAGGGGAACTTGCACTAATATTTATACCTAAATTTATTCCTGTTTCATTTTCTACTATGTTCTCTTCATCTTTTATTGCTCTAAAATTTACATTATCTGCATTTACTACTAAATTATCATATGTTAAATTAATATTTGTAGCATCAAGATTTTCTTCTATTTTTGAATTACCTCTTAATGATACATTACTTTCTTCATGTACCTTAGAGTCTTTCTTTGCATTTATATTATTAACATTTATTGAAGCTCCTACACTTACTCCTGTAACTCCTACACTTCCTTTTAAATTTAAGCCACCACTATAACTGTTTTCTTTTATTTTGTTATTTAATTCTTGTGTCCTTACATTAAGATTATTAATGTCTCCATTATTTAAATCTACATTTGAACTTAGTATGTCTAATCTATCTATTTTTGATTCTTCTTTTACTATTACATTTGATTTAACATTTTCTTGATACTTATTATCCTTACTATCTACCTTATGTGAAAAAAGAGTTACATTACCTCTTACTTCTAGATTTTCTTTATCTACATTACCTTTTACATTATCTACTAATTTAAATGTTTCTACTTTTTGCTTTAATGATGTATTTAATACTTCTGATTCTACATTTAAATCTTTTGATTCTAATTTATTTGATTCTAAGTTT
>NZ_LOHX01000337.1:0-402 GCF_001559775.1 Streptobacillus felis
TAGTTGGAGAAATAATAATAAATAAAAAATAGGCATATCATTGATATGCCGAGAGTATTGAAATAAGTCTGTAAATTCATCAAATTTACTTTTTTATTCAAAGACTCTTATGATATTTAGTTTATAAACAATTCAATATATTATAGCTGTATTTTACAGCATGTCAATACAGAGGGTAAGGTTTTTTGACCAAACCCTCTTAATTTATTGGTAAATTTCTTTAAATTTCTATACGCTCTCTACCAAAATTAATAATTAATTCCATATAAATTTGTCCCCAATTTCTAATAGGTTGACTCCATTTTTTTGTAATAATTTCTGTTGCTAAATAAAGTGATTTAAATAATGATGTTTTACTTGGAAATACAACTCTTCCTTTATTTATTCTTTTATATGATGAAT
>NZ_LOHX01000337.1:782-1206 GCF_001559775.1 Streptobacillus felis
CATCCATATCAAATCCATATATTTCATCTATTGTATCTGATATATCTTTATTTGACATTCCTCTTGCATACATAGACAATATTTTACTTTCTATATGACTTATATCTCTTTTTCTTTTTGGAAGTACTTCAGGAGTAAATGTTGAATTTCTATCTTGTGGTATACTAAGATCTATTTTACCTGCAGTAGAATTAATTGTTTTAGTCTTGTATCCATTTCTATAGTTATTTCTTTCTTCATTATGTTCATAATATGGAGTTTGAATATGATGCTCAAATTCTGCTTCTAGCATATTTTTAATTGTTGAACCAAGCATTTTCTTTAATGCATCTTCGATGTCTGTAATAGTTTTTAAATCTCCATTTTGAATTAAAAGTTTTGCAGCTTTATCGAAAGCTGTTTCTTCCATTTCTCTAATTCTTTT
>NZ_LOHX01000338.1 GCF_001559775.1 Streptobacillus felis
CATCTTTTATTTCTAAGTTTATTCCATGTACTGCTTTAAATCCATTCGGATATTGTTTTTCAACGTTCTTTAAAATTACTTCTGCCATTTATTCTCTCCTAATAAAAAATATTTCTATACCTATATTATACCTCAACTTTTAATAAAGTCAATGTCAATATTGAAATTTTTTTGCAAAAAATAATGTGTTTTTGAAATTTTGTTCAATGTATAAATCTAATTTTTTATACCAGCTTTCATAAGCCTAATAATTGCACCTCTATCGTTTTCATCAAGTTTCATTCTAATAAACTTAATAGTCTCTTCTAAAGTTGGTATAGTCATATATTCTAAAGCATTAACTCTTCTTCTTGTTTTTTCTATTTCATCTGCCATTAACTGTGCTGATTTTTCAATTTCTGAAAGCTTTAACAAATCTTTCATTACAAAACTTAAATCTTCCACAGCCATATCTAGTTCTGAACTTGTAGAAGCAAATGAATATGGATAAATGTCATTTTCATCTCCATTTTTTTCTAATGATATTTGAGGTATTCTAACACTCATAACATTTTTCTTTTCTACATTTACTTCATAACTAATCTTTGGAACTGCAACTGCTTCTTCAAAAGAAGTTTCTGAAATTAATGATTTTGAAATTGCAAAGTTTTTTAAAGATCTAGTCAATTTTTCTTCAACCATTTTTCTCATATCTCTATTTTGTTTTACAGTTTCTATAAAAATTCTCATTAACTCATCTTGCTTATCTTTAAGTAATTTATGACCTTTTTTTGCTGTGACCAACTTAATTTTAAGTTTACTTAACTCCATTCTAGTTGGATTAACATTTAATCTAGCCATAATTAATTATCCTTTTTTTCAAGATATTTTTCTAAATATTCATCTCTAATTCTCTTTAATTCGTTTTTAGGTAATATTCTTAGTAAGTCCCAACCTAATTCTAAAGTATCAATGATACTTCTATTTAAAGAAAATCCTTGACCAACATATTTTTCTTCAAATTCTGTTGCAAATTTTGCAAATTGTTTATCTGTATCTGAAAGTGCAGATTCTCCAAGTATTACTGCTAATTCTTTAGCTTCTTTACCTGTTGCATATGCAGAGAATAATTGGTTCATAGTATCTGCATGATCTTCTCTAGTTTTATTCTTACCTATACCTTTATCCTTTAATCTTGATAATGATGGTAAAACATCTATAGGAGGCATTACATTCTTTTTATATAATTCTCTTGAAAGTACTATTTGTCCCTCAGTAATGTATCCTGTTAAATCTGGAATTGGATGTGTTTTATCATCCTCAGGCATTGTTAATATAGGTATTTGTGTAATAGAACCTGGTTTTCCTTTTAATTTTCCAGCTCTTTCATAAAGTGTAGAAAGATCTGTATATAGGTAACCTGGATATCCACGTCTACCAGGAACTTCTTTTCTTGCTGCAGAAATTTCTCTTAATGCCTCACAGTAATTTGTTAAATCTGTAATTATCGTTAAAACATTCATACCTTTTTCAAAAGCTAAATATTCTGAACAAGTTAAAGCCATTCTTGGTGTAGCTATTCTTTCTACTGAAGGATCATTAGCTAAATTAATAAATAGAACAGCTCTATCTATTGCGCCTGTCTTTTTAAAATCTTCAATAAAGAATTCAGCTTCTTCATATGTAATACCTACTGCAGCAAATACTACCGCAAATTTTTCTCCATCACCTAATACTCTAGCTTGTCTTGCAATTTGTGCTGCAAGTTCAGCATGTGGTAATCCTGAACCAGAAAATATTGGTAATTTTTGTCCTCTTACTAAAGTATTTAATCCATCTATAGCTGATACTCCTGTTTGAATAAATTCAGACGGATAATCTCTTGCAACTGGATTTAATGCAAGACCATTAATATCTAAAGATTTTTCAGCAACAATTTTAGGACCATTATCTTTCTCTCTACCTAATCCATCAAAAACTCTTCCTATCATATCTTCAGAAACTCTTAATTTTAAAGGTCTTCCTAAGAATCTAACTTTAGAGTCTCTCATATTAATTCCTGCAGGAGATTCAAATAACTGTAATACTGCCTTATCTTCATTTACTTCTAAAACTTTACCTAATCTTATTTCTCCAGTTTGTGTTTCAACTTCCACTAATTCATCATAGCTAACACCTTCAACACCTTCTACAGTCATCAATGGTCCAACTATTTCATTAATTGTTTTGTATTCTTTAATCACTACATTACCTCCCCTTGTCTTGAGATAAGTTCATTAATTTTTTCATCTACTTCTTTATTAATTTCATCAATTTTGTAAATGTGTTCTTCTGATAAATATTTAGCTCTAGCAATTTTTTCTCTAACTTCTAGTTCTAATATATCATTTACATATACATTTTTCTCTAAAGCTTTTTTAGCTTGTTTATAGAAATGTAAAACCATATTTAACATCTTGTTTTGTTTATCAAGCGAAGTATAAGTATCTTGTTCATGGAAGGCATTTTGTTGTAAATAATCTTCCCTAATACTTTTTGCAGCTTCAAGTTTTAATTGATCTTCAAATGATAAAGTATCTTTACCAACAAGTCTTACTATTTCTTGTAATCCTGCTTCTTCTTGTAATAACTTCATAGCCATAGATCTATTATTTGAGAAGTTATCATCAACATTTTTATCCATCCATTCATCAACTTTTGTTTGGTATAATGAATATGAATTTAACCAGTTGATTGCTGGGAAATGTCTTCTATATGCAAGTTGTGCATCTAATCCCCAGAATACTTTAACTATACGTAAAGTTGCTTGTGAAACTGGCTCAGAAATATCTCCCCCTGGAGGTGATACCGCACCAATTACTGTAAGTGCTCCTATTCTTTCATCCTCACCTAAACATACTACCTTACCTGCTCTTTCATAGAAATCTGCAGCTCTTGATGAAAGATATGCTGGATAACCTTCATCCCCTGGCATTTCTTCTAAACGTCCAGACATTTCTCTTAGTGCCTCAGCCCAACGTGATGTTGAATCAGCCATTATAGAAACAGAGTATCCCATATCTCTAAAGTATTCTGCTATAGTTATACCAGTATAAATTGAAGCTTCTCTTGCAGCAACTGGCATATTTGAAGTATTTGCTATTAACACTGTTCTTTGCATTAAAGATTTACCTGTTAATGGATCTATAATTTCAGGAAACTCCATTAAAACGTCTGTCATTTCATTTCCACGTTCTCCACAACCTACATAAACAACAACTTGTGCATCTCCCCATTTAGCAAATTGATGTTGAACTACTGTTTTACCAGATCCAAAAGGTCCTGGAACACAAGCTGTTCCACCTTTAGATACAGGGAAAAATGTATCTATTACTCTTTGTCCTGTAATTAAAGGTTCATCTGGATTAATTTTTTTAGCATATTTTCTTCCTTTTCTTACTGGCCATCTTTGTATCATGTTTACATTAACTTCACCATTTGAAGTTTCTATTACTGCTATAGTATCTTCTACAGTAAAATTTCCACTTTTAATTTCTTTTATAGTTCCTTCTATTCCTACAGGCACCATTATTTTATGTGTGATTACTTCAGTTTCTTGAACTGTTCCTAATACATATCCTGAACTTACTACATCACCTACTGTTTTTGTTGCAACAAATTCCCAAACTTTTTCTCTATCTAATGCGTTAACTTCTACACCTTTTAATAAGAAGTCTCCAACTTTCTGTTTGATTTTATCAAGAGGTCTTTGTATACCATCAAACATATTTTCTAATAATCCTGGTCCTAATTCAACTGATAAAGGCATACCTGTAGTTTCTACAGGTTCATTTGTACCAATTCCAGTAGTTTCTTCATATACTTGTATAGAGGCTCTGTCTCCTCTCATTTCTATTATTTCACCTATTAGTTTATCATTACCAACTTTTACCATGTCAAATACATTAGCATGTTGCATATTTTCAGCAACTACAAGTGGTCCTGAAACTTTTACTATTCTACCTTGCAAAGTATTTTCTCCCTTCATTAAAAGATATTAGTTCCTATTGCCTTTTCTATATTTTCATCAATTTTTGACATTCCTAAATTTATACTTCCACCATTATTAGGTATCAAAGTAATCATAGGAAGAACTTCTGTTTTATATCTTTCTAAAACTTCTTCTGCTCTTTTTGCATACTCTTCTGTAATAAATATTATTCCATAATTATTGCTTGCTAAATAATCTATAGTAGATTTAATTTTTTGTATACTAAGTTCTTCATTATCAAAATTGTCTATACTATATACATCTACACCTAAGACTTTAAAAGATATTACAGTATCTCTATCACCTATTGCAGCTATCTTATACATAAACACCTCTCAATCTCTCTTTAATTACTTCTGGATCTATATTATTTAATTTTCCAGACATAATTAATCTAAGTGCTTTCATTTCATATTCTTTTGCAATAATATATGTAAATATTGGTTCTGGACCTATAGTAACATTTCTATATTTTAATGCAAGATCTATTACCATATTATCAAACATTTTTTCAATATCTGAAATATTTCTATCCTTTTCAAATTTATCCCAATATTTAGCTATAGTATTCTTTTTAAATAAAGGTAGGTATGTATCATTTTCAAATATTTTAATTAATTCTTCTTTAGCAATACTACCACCATTTGCAAAAATATTTTCTATAAAATCAATATTCTTATTTTGTTTTTTAAGTCTTAAAAAAGTAATAAAATTGTACTTATCTATAACTATCTTACTATATTCTTTAAATATATCTTCGCTAAGTTCTTTTGAAAGTTTATCTATATCTTCTAAGTACATTTTATCAAGTAAAATTGATGCTTTTTGTAAATCTTTTTCTTTACTTGCTAATAAAAGATTTTTTTCTAAATTTTGTCTTTTTATTCCAGTATCTAAAATGTGTTTTTCAAGATTAGAGTTTGAATAATCATTCTTAAGTCTTAATTTAAGATTTTGATATTCATATTTTAAAGCTATCAGGTCTACTATACCTTGCTCATCTTTAGCTAATTCTCTTACAAATTCAAAAACTCTTTTTGTTTCATTGAATAATATCTCTTCATACATTTCATCACTTGTAACACCAGCCATAGCAAATGCATATTCAGTGTCATTTAAAGTTTTTAGAATATCTTTTAAAGTATTTGTTTCAATCATTCTAATTAATTTTTGTTCAGTTAATAATTTTTTTTCTTTAATTTTTACAATAGAAACAGGCAAAATGAAATCATTTCTATTCATATTCATTCTCCTTATTCAAAATATTTTTGTATTACTTCTTCTAACTCTTCTTTTTTATGTCTTATTAAACTATCAAAGCTAAAGTTTTCTTCTATACCTTTATGTTTTATTATAAAGCCATTTTTTACATTTTTATCAACCTTAATATTAGGTAAAATATTTGATAAACTTCCAAATATTTCTGGTACTAATATTTCTTCACCTTCAAAACTCTTAGTTCTTCTTGAAAGATTTTCCATTAAAAATGATTTCATCTCATCAAAAGATATGTTTTCTAAATTATTTTTTAGTTTATCTAAAACTTTTGAAATTAATTCTTGTTTAGTTTGTAATAAAATGTTTTTGCATTTTAATTCTACACCTGAAACTATTCTTTCTAATTCTAATGCTTTAGTAGATTCAAATTTTCTAGCAATGCTTTCTTTTTCATGTTTAAGATTTATTTCAAATTCATTTTTTAAGGCTGTCATATTTTTATTAGCTTCTTCTGTAATAATAGCAATTTTTTCTTTACTATCAGCTTTTATCTTTGACATAATGTTTTCTAAATTTGATATCATTATTATTCTCCTATGCTACATTATTTAATAATATTATTGATATTACTAATCCTAAAAGTGCATAAATCTCAACCATTACTGCATAAACTATACCTTTTACTTGTTGTTCTTCATTTTTTGCTAATATAGTAATACCTGCAACTGAAACTCTTGCTTGTGCTAATGCTGAATGTAAACCAACAAAAGCTATAGGTAAACATGCAACTAATACTGCTAAACCTTGTGAAACTGTAGTTGCACCTGTAATTTTTCCAGATGCTAATAAAGCTATAACGAATCCATATAATCCTTGTGAACCTGGTAATAATTGTAAAATTAATGATTTCCCAAATTTTTCTGGTTCCTCTATTACTATTCCTGCAGCTGCTTCCCCAACCATTCCAACTGCTTTTGCAGATCCAATTCCTGCAAGTATTGCAGCAAGTGCTGCTCCTAAATATCCTAAAGCTGGTCCTAAATTTGCTAATAATGCTTCTAAACTTATCATTTTTTCCTCCTAATTGTTCTTAATGTTTATATATTTTTCTTTTATTTTAAAATCTTTAAATGGTTTTCCTCCACCTTCATAGAATTTTGAGAAAAACTCAACATAAATTAATCTTGCTGTATGTACATATGCTCCTAATATTGATAAGAATAAATTAAATCCATGTCCTATTACAAATATTAAAGCAACAAAGATTAACATATACCATTTATTTCCCATCATAGATGCTATCATATTTACAGCATAGGCAATATATCCTCCAGATAATCCTAGAGCCATAAGTCTTACATATGAAATTAAATCTCCCATATATCCTGAAATACCATATAAGGAATAAACTCCAAGACCTATTCTTCCGCCTAGCTTTTTAACTTCTCTACCACCTGTTGCTACTATTAATAACATAGATATTATCATAGCATATTTTGCTATAGTTACCATATTAGTATTAATACCTGTAAATTTAGCATAAATAAAATATCCTGTAGATACTAATGTAACTATCCAAAAACCTACATCACATAAAGCATCATAATATCTTTTACTTCTAATTAATAAGAAGGCTTTAATACCTAATGCTATAAAAATATGTACTATTCCTAGTATTACCGAAAGTACCATTACTGGTTGATAATTACTAGTTGGTGTATAAAAATGTAGTGGATTATCAAATTCATATCCAAATAGTGAACCATAAATCAGTCCCCAAAACATAGTTGAAATCCCTAACATAAATAGGAATTTAATTGCTGATTTAGTCCCTTTATCAAATTTGAATAATAATAATGATAATCCTGAGATTAAACTCATTACTATACCATATCCTAAATCTGCTATCATCATACCAAAGAATAACCAGAAAAATGGTGCAACTAATAACGTTGGATCAATTTCAGTATATTTTGGTAATGAGAAAGTTGCTGTTAAAGTTTCAAAAGGTTCTAAAACTTCATTATTTGCAAGTTTAATTGGAATATCTTTTGAAGTTACATCTATTTCTTCAAATTCTAGATAATAATTATCTTTACATACATCTTCTATTTTATCCTTAAATTCATCTTTTCTTTTAGATGGAATATATCCACTAATTGCACTAAGCTTTTCAGTAGATTTAAACATTTCTTTAACATTTTCCTTAAGTAAAATATTTTTATAATATTCATATGCTACTTCTATTTCATCAATATGTATAGCATTTTCTTTTAACTCATTTTCCAATTTAATTATATCTTCTTTATTATGTTCTAATCTTTCTATTTTTTCATTCTTAATTTCTTTTGGAAGTTTACTAAGATCAATAGTTAACTTATTAAAATTATACAACCTTAATTTTTCTGAAATATTAAGACTCTTATCAGAAAAGATTATAAAGTTTACATCTTTTTTCCCATAATCAATAATTTCTAATTCAGTAAAACTTAAATTTTCTAATTTAAATTTTTCAAAATTCTTTAAAGACATACTCCCTATATTAACATCTACATTTTTTAATCTTTTTAAATCTTTTTCTGTAATATCAAGTTTTTCCCACTTTTCATATTCTTTGATTTCATTAATTAAAATTTCATTAGATTTAATTTTAGTATCTTTTTCAAAGAATATATGGTTAATTTTTTCAACTACAGCTTCTATATCCACACTATTTATATATTGCTCTAATTCTTGATAATTAAATTCCTTTTTACCTTCTTTAAGTGTTTGTAATAAAGGTTTTTTTACAGAGTATTTTCTCATTTTTTTGATAATAGACTCTAATTTATATATCTTATCTTCTAATTCTTCTTTATTATCAGATTTTAAATTATTTAAATCAAAATCTAATTCTCTAAAGTCTACTTCAACAAATTCTTGTAGTTGTTTTAATAAGGCATTTAGCTCATTTTTAAAGCTTATTAAATTAAACTTTTCAACTTTTACTATTGCCATATTTTATCCTTTCATTATTATATTTTTTACTTCTTCTAAAATTGTATCCATTTTTTCATGGAAGCTACTTGATAATTTATCTGATTTATCCTTCATATCAGTAATTTTGTATTCTAAAGATTTTTTAAGCTCTTCTTTTTCTATTTCAAGTTTATTAAGTAATTCCTCTTTGTATTTTTTTACTTCTTCTACAAATTTTACTTCTAAATCTTTTTTTAAATTATCAATATTAGAATTAATATCTTTTTGAGAATTTTCAAAAGATTCTCTCGCTGATTTTTCAATTTCTTCTAATTTTTCTAAAATTTCTTTTGCCATTTTCCCTCCTTTAAAATAGAACTATATACTCTTTATAACCATATTCTTCTAACTTATCCTTTGGTACAAATCTTAATATTGACCCATTAATACAATAACGTAAAGATCCCTTAGCCTTAGGGCCATCAGTAAATACATGTCCTAAGTGTGCTAAATCCTTAGCACTTTTAACTTCTATTCTATTCATTCCATGAGAATTATCCTCATAAAAGTTTACAGTCTCAGTAAGTATAGGTCTTGTAAAACTCGGCCAACCACAACCAGCATCAAATTTATCATATGATAAGAATAATGGTTCACCAGTAACAACATTAATATATATACCTTCCTCATAATGATCTTCAAATTCCGAACTAAATGGTCTTTCGGTTGCACTATTTTGCGATATTTCAAATTCAAGATTAGATAGTTTACTTCTTAAAACTTCTATTTCTGGTTTAGTATATTCTTTATCAAAAAGTGGTTCATATACTGAACTTAAATTAATATGACAATAACCATCAGGGTTTTTATCTAAATAATCTTGATGATAATCTTCTGCTAATATATATTCTTTTAGTTTTTCATTTTCAACTACTAATTTTTCTCCAATTTTATTTTCAATAAAATCATAAACTTTATTAATAATATTAACATCATTTTCATCAACATAATATATACCTGTTCTATATTGTCTACCTATATCTCCACCTTGTTTATTAAGTGATAATGGATCAATAAGTTTAAAAAATCTTAAAAGTAATTCTTCTAACCTTACTAAATTTTGATTATACTCTATCTCTAAAGTCTCTACATGATCAGTTTCCTTAAGTGCTCTATAATTAGTGTTAGATGTATTACCATTTGCATATCCAACTGTAGTATTTACAACACCTAAAACTCTTTTAAAATATCCCTGCATACCCCAGAAACATCCACCTGCTAAATATATTTTTTTCAAGTTATCACCTCTTTTAAACTCTACTTTTAATTATATCATAAAATTATAATAAAAAAAAGTAAACTTAAAATTTCATGTAATGGGAAATTTTAAATGCACAAATTTTTTTTATTTTTTGATAATTGTGTAGAGCAAATGCACAATATTTTGTTTTGTAAAAACTTAAATTTATGTTAAAATTATTTTGATGATTTGTTATTTTTATTATACGTACTTACAACAATATCATCTGCGTTTATTTCCTCT
>NZ_LOHX01000339.1 GCF_001559775.1 Streptobacillus felis
TACTTGTAATATTTATCTTAAATCGTATCAACTTTTTGTAAGTAGTGCTTTTGGCCGACCTATTCATAAATTCTATAACCCTAATGGCCTATTATTCAAATAGGTAATTTTGTGCTACTTGAATATATAAAGTGCATTCTTTTTATATCATTATAATTATTCAATTATTTGAATTAATAAAAATATACACACTTTATTAGAGTTCTAATTTCCTATAGAATAAAAAAACAGTAAACCATTTTTTTGATTTACTGTTTCGTAAGTTGATATGTTATAGTTTTTATTTGGTTGTTTGAGTTAGACAATCTGGAATTTACCTGTAGATATTATCGTCATCTACAATTTAATTTTTATCTACGAATATAATTCAACTCGACAATTCCATTATTTGTTATCGTGTTGATTAATTTCAATTTATGTTCCGCATCATTTTGGCTAAATAATTTTATACCATTCCCTAAAATTGTCGGAATAATGGATATAAGATACTCATCAATCACATCTGAAGAAATGGCTTGTTGAACTAAGTCTGCTCCTCCACATATCCAAATATCTTTTCCTTCAACCCCTTTTAATTTCTTGATCAATTCCTCCAAATTATCACTTGTAAAAATGATCTTATCGGAATCTTGTTGTTCTCGGTGAGTGAAAACATAAGTCAATAAATTGTCATAAACCCAATTATCAGGGGATAACTCAGTTATTATCTGATTGTAAGTATTCCAACCCATCAGAACTGTGTCTATATTTTTTATAAACTCAGAATAGGTACTTTCGTTTTCTAAACAATCTTCATGACCTTGCAGAAAAGCGACACTCCCATTTTTATCAGCAATATAGCCATCTACACTCATAGCTATAAACAGTTTTATTTTTCTCATATCTTAACCTCAACTTCTAATTTTTCTCTCTAAATATTTTAGGATATTATACCATTTTCAGGGCGTTTTTTCCACTGTCAAATTTCCTGCTTGCTATCAAGTCTTTTATAGAAACGGATTGAAAAGAACGGAAGGCGGAATACAAAGCGTCTGTTTTCTTCTATTCTTTCCGCTGGGCTTGCACTACCTTTAACAGCTTATCTTGAAAGGTATCCTTGCTCCTTTTATCAAAATATATCTCGGTTACAAAGGTCTTTCCATTCATCTTTTTTGTTAGAATGCCGTCGGGTTTTCGGGGTGTCGCTCGTTCTTCGTTGGTCTGTGGTTTTTGTTTTTCGGTCATTTAATCCTCCTTTTACTTGCACAAAAAAAGATTTCCTGTACTTCGGAAACCTCTTTTGCTTGGTTGATATTTAGTTTTAGGTTGTTGCTTGTAGCTTCTTTTTTGCTCTATACTCTCTTGCCTTTACTTTTTCATACTCTCGGTACTTTTCAATATTTTTGGCTCGGTATTCTTTGTAATATTCCCTACGATATGCTCGTGATTTTTCTTTCTTGGCTTCTTCGATTTCTTCTCTCATCTGTATCATTTCCTGTTCTGTCGGCTCTATCTGTTTTGTCAGTTCGTTTTCAAATTTTCCGATATAGTTGAAATAGACTTCGATACGCTGAACGGCATATTTTGCTCTTTTGACATCTCGCTCATGCACTACTATTTTACTGATAAATTCATTGATGGCGGTGGGGGTAAGCTCTTCAAAGTCTGAATAGCTTTCTGCCAGTCTTATAAAGTTCTTTGCTCTTTGGTTGGCATTTTCAAATTCAGATAAGTGTTCCTCTATTTTCTCTTGTTCTGCTTTCAAAGTATAATATTCTTCTGCATACTTCCTTGATAGTAATTCATAGCGTTCCCTTTCGATATTTCCCAGTGCATTGTCCTCATACAGCTTATTCATCACTCTTTCTATCTGTTCCATTCGGTCTGTAATTTGCGGGATATGCTTTTTCTGTTTCACTACTTCTTCGGTCTGTTCTTTGGCAAGACTGCTTTTTACCAATACCTCAAATTCTTCTTTATTTTCTAATGAATACTGTGCTATCTTTCGCAAGACCTCTGTGAGATTTTCCATCACATCATCGACATCAATACGGTGGGGAGAATTACATTTCGGGTGTTTGGCTTTGCCTTTAGCGTATTCACTACAATAGGTTACATGCTGTACTTTTCCGCTTTTGTGTATGGTGCGTATGTGCATTTTTGTACCGCAATCTTTGCAATACATCAGTCCCGATAGTGCGTGGATTTCTCCGTCTCCGTTTGGTCTTTTTACAGGTGCGTTTTTTAATATCCTTTGTACATTTTCAAAGGTAATTCTATCTATGATTGGTTCGTGTACATCAGGGATTATTTGCCACTTGTCTTTATCTACATAATGGTTTCTCTTATCTTTATAATGCTTTTCAGTTTTGAAGTTGACTACATCGCCACAATACTCCTGCCTTTTCAGTATGCGTGTTAGGGTTGCTTTGTTCCAGTTATAGCGGTTTTCTTCATTCAGCTTTTTATTTTTCGCTGTTCCTCTGTCTTGCTGTTTTATATAAAAGGTTGGGGTTAGTATTTCTTTTTCTTTCAAGTAAACGGCTATCTGATTGCGGTTTTTCCCCTCCATAAAGAGCGTAAAAATGAGTTTTACGACTTTGGCAGCTTCTTTATCGACGATCCAATAATCTTTGTTGTTTAAGTCTTTTATATAGCCGTATGGAGCTTCTGTTGCAACGGGCTTTCCGTTTGCTCCTTTGGTCTTAATGCCTGTTGTTACTTTCTTGCTGATGTCCCTTGCATACCACTCGGACATAATATTGATAAAGGGGGCAAATTCCAATGTGTTTTGGTCTTGGCTGTCGATACCGTTGTTGATGGCAATAAAGCGTACATTATTTCGTCTGAATATCTCCATAGCGTTTCCTACTTGAAGATAATCTCGTCCCCACCTTGTCATATCTTTCATAATGACAATGCCGATTTTTCCGCTTTCTACATCGCTTATCATCTGTGTATAGGCGGAGCGGTCAAAGAACCTACCGCTTTCATCATCGTCGATATAGTGGCGAATATTCATCAGCTTATGCTGTCTTGCATATCGCTCTAAAAATGCCTTTTGATTTACGATACTATTGCTTTCGCCACCGTCCCTGTCCTCATCACCAACTGAAAGGCGGGAGTATAGTGCTGTGATTTTATTTGTGTATTCTATCATGGCGTTATCCTCCTTTTTTGTGTCTATATATCACTCCTTTACAGTTAATATTATGCAACCCATCTTGCTGAACCATATTCTGTGCCTTGTCTGAACTTCTTTGCGTTTTTGCCTTTGGTATAGATAATAAATTTAATCACTACTACAAATAATATTCCTAAAGATATATCTATTATATCAAAGCTAGGAACAAAACTCATCTCATTTATATCAAGTATAGCTTGAAATACTCTATCAAAAACATCCCCACCATAATATCTATTCACAAGGCTTGTAAAGATATTTCCTAAATAAAAAAATACAAGATAAGGAGCATTTTGCTTTAGAAATGTCTTTTTATCTCGTATTTTAACTAAGTTTTTTATATCTTTTATGATTTCACTTACTATCTTCACATATTACCTCCAACTACAAACTCTGTTCCTTTTGCTTGTTTTTAATCTTATCTTTATCATCAAACATAGCTTTTGATTTTTCTTGAAACTCTTTAATTTTCTTGATTGTCGATTCTTTTCTATCATATTTTTTCTCAGCATTTTCAACTGCTTTTGTCAGTGCTTTTTCCATAACTTTTGTATCTTTCGCTTGATAAAATACTGAGTATTCACCAGTTTCCTTATCTTTCATGATAGAAAAATTGACACCATAACGATTTAATAACTTTTTCAGTTCTTTTAGTTCTCCTTTAGGAAGACTTAAATGTTCTAGCTGACCCTTCTTTACCATCTGGTTTAATGGTTTAGCATTTGATTTAAACTTATCATCAATGAATTTATCTAGTTTTTGCTGTTTTTCATTTGCCTTACTAATAATTAACTTGATTGCTTTGATTACTTCTCTAGCTGTTGCTTTTGCAATTCTTGTCTCAATGGTTATGAGTTTATTTGCTATTTCTTCATTTATCACGTTATCCCTCCTTTACCAATGTTTTGGGTCGTAATTCACTTTATTTGTGTAATACGAATCAATGGTGCTAGGTGTGTTAAAAGCTGAGGTTAGAATAAATGCCCTTATATTTCTAACTTCTTGGTCATGGTCTTTTAACACAAATATTAGATGTTCCAAATGAGAATGTTCAAGTTCTAAAAATCTCTCTTTAATCACACTTGCCCTCATATTCATTTGATTAACCTTAACAATTTCATCGTCATCTAATACCAATACATCAGCAAGCACCTTTAAAATTTGATCAATATCTTCTGCTCTAAATGTATTCCCAACTTCTAGATGATCGTAATATCCAGTATTTTGTCTTAATATTTCTAAATAATCTTTGTAGCTTTTTTTATGTTGTCCATCCATCCGTCCATCTTTCCATTTACTAGATAATATACTTTGTTCATAGCTATTATTTTTCTGTGTTAGTTGCTCAGAGGGAATGATGGAAGGATTTGTAGAAATATCTGTAGTAATATCTGTAGAATTCTTTGTAGTAATCTCTGGTAATGGTTGGGGCAAATTGCCCTCTTGCATTAGGTCATTTTGCATAAATGCATTGGTGCAATCTGCACTTTTGCATTGGGTCATTTTGAACTGTTCCATTGGGTCATTTTGACCTAATGCATTGGTTACTTGTTCATAACCTACTGAGTTATCCACATTTTCATGTAATGCTTGTATCTCTTTTTCTTTTTTCTTTTCTTCTATTTCTTGATACAACTTTAATAATTTCTCATTATTTATTGTGTACCATTTTGTTTTATCTCTTGGATATTTATTAAAATTGCCAGTAATTAAATAACCTTGCTTTTCAAGTTTTGCAAAAGTTCTTTTTACTGTTTCTACACTCATGTAGTCAAAGTCATTTTCTTGCCAACTACGAATGGAATTGTAAGTCCAGTACCTACCTTCATAAAAGTTATTTCCAGTCTTTTTATTTATTTCTATCCAATAATTGATTTGTTGTAGTATTAGTGCTTCGTTTAATCCAATCTCTCTAGCAAGTGTTTTATTCGCTATTATTGGATGTTCATCAAATAAATACATACTCATTATTTACCTCCTCTTTACAAAGAAAAAGACAAGTAGTCTTTCTCTACTTGTCTTTCGTTAATTTATACTTGGTTTTAATAATCTTATTTAAGATTACTTTATATTTTTACTATACTAATTCACTTTTTATTTCCTCAAATGTTCCTCTAACAGATGAACCACTATTTTCATATTTTTCTAATAACTTAACTAGTAATTCATCATCTGATGGAATTTCTGGAATCCATAACATATAATCATCTTCCCCATATTTAAAAACCATGTTTACTAATTCCATTTATAACCTCCTATTGAATAGCTTTAATTTTATTAATCATTTTATTTTTTAGAATTCTGTATAAACTATTTTTTCTTATCCTCTAATTTTTTCAAATTTCCTTGATTTAATCTTTCTAAAGATACCATTTGATTTCTAGCAAGTTTTCTAAGTTCTATCATTCTCTCTTTTTGTTCTAAGCCTTTCTCAATTAGGATAGCATTGTAGCTTTCCATATTGGCTAATACGAGTAATTCATTTAAACTTGCATAGTCTCTCATATTGCCTTTTAGATTTTGATTTTCATCTCTCCACTGTTTAGCTGTTTTATTAAACAAGGTAACATTTAACATATCTGCTTCACTTGCATATTTAAATCCTAATTGACTATCTGTTAAATCATTTAGAAGATATGTTTGGATGGCATCTGTATGAATCTTATAGTTAATTTTTGAGATTTCACGATGTAAGTTCCAAGTAAGTGATAATCTTGATGTCTCATCTTCTTTCAATCTTTGATAATCTTTAATAATATAAAGTTCAAATTCAGCTGATATCCAAGAAGCAAATTTAAAAGCAATATCTTTGTGTGCAAAAGTTCCACCACCTCTACCAACTTTGACAAATAAGCCTTTAGCATTGGTAGTTGTTGCCCATTTCTGTGGTGATAATGTAAACGCATTGCTTCCTGCTTCTTTTAAAAACCCCTCGAATTCGAGGGGGTTAAATTCTGGATTATTTAACTTCTCCCAAATTCCTAGATATTCAATCGTATTGAAATTTCTCATCCAGTTTGCTACGACAACATTAGGTTCTTCTTTATTCTTATATTTTGCAATATCCGTTAAAGATATATAATCATTTTTGAAGTCTTCCGTATAGATTTGTATTTCAAATCCTTTTGCCTCGATTGTTTCTTTTTTAATTTTTGACAAAACTTATTTCTCCTTTCTGCCTATGTGTTGTTTACAATCATCTAACTATTAGATAACTCTAAACAACACATAGATTACTATTTTTTAGAGTTTTAATATTTTGTAGAAGCACTAAAACCCTTGATTTTATTAGACTTTTTACCACTGTCATAATTATGACATAAGACCCCTCTAATGTCAAGGGTATGACACTATTTTTTATAGTGCTATGAAACATATCTTTGTACCTAACTATCCAACTTTCCATTTAATTTTAATTATATCTTAATTTTCAATTATATCGCAATTTTCATGATATTTGAATCTCTAAAAAGTAAAAGAGAGTGATTTCTCACTCCCTAATCTTAGTCAACATATTCTATTTCAATAATTTCTCCATCTTTCACATAAATACTTCTAAAATTTTCTTGAACTATCTCTCTAGTTAA
Source organism: Streptobacillus felis (assembly GCF_001559775.1). Classification (NCBI taxonomy): domain Bacteria; kingdom Fusobacteriati; phylum Fusobacteriota; class Fusobacteriia; order Fusobacteriales; family Leptotrichiaceae; genus Streptobacillus; species Streptobacillus felis. Next base: position 6,751 of record NZ_LOHX01000339.1, read on the forward strand.
TTTTGTGAAAGATTGACTTTCTTGTTGTTGAGCAGTAGCAGATAAACTATCTTTTAAAAATTCTATTTCACTATCATATTTTGATTTTAATGAAATAAACTTCTCTCTTGATATTTTCCCTAACTTAAACTTCTCATAAGATAAGTCTTTTTGCTTTTCAAGATCGCTTATTTGTTTTACCAAAGCATCCTTTTTTGCTTCTGTAGATTTAAACTTACTTTCTTTAATTTCCAACTTATCTTTAAGTAGTTCAAAAGCTTTATCTTCTAATTTATCAGCTCTTATGCTATTACTCTCACTACCTCTTTGGGGACATATTCTACATCTAAAGTAAAATAGCTCATAAGGACTTCCATCTTTTTTCTTTCTTCGTGTTGTCTGACAAGTTAAGATATGACCACAGGTGCTACATCTCACAATAGATTGCAGTGGAGATTTTTTATACCATTCAAAATCTGTATTCTTTTTCTCCATAAACTGATTTTTCTCTTTTAGATTTCTAACTTTTTCAAAATCTTCCATAGAAATAATAGCTTCATGATTATTAGGCACTCTCTCCCATTCATCTTTTGGTAAAAATCTAGCTTTATTTCCACCTATTTCTGTTTTAGGATGCATATTAAATACATAAGTACCTGTGTAGTTTTCATTCATCAAGATATCTGTGATCGTTCCATTTGTCCAAGAATACTTTTTCCCTTTATAATCGAGTATATTGTACGAGTAATCCATGTTGGTTAATTTCTTCTTTCTAATGCTAGGTACAATATGTCCTTCCTCATTCATTAGTAGAGCAATTTTTCTAGTAGATAATCCGTCTAAATATAGACTAAATATTTTCTTTACTACTGGAGCTACTACCTCATCAACAACAATACTATATTTATCATTTGGATCTTTCATATATCCATAAGGTGGACTCCAAGCAAGATACTTACCTTGTTTCTTTTGTATTGTCATAGAAGTCTTAACTTTATCTGAAACATCCTTAGAATAAAAATCATAGAGTAAACTTCTAAACTGGATATCTAAATCCGTTCCATTTCCTTTTTCTTTGAAGCTATCGTATCTGTCATTGATTGAAACAAATCTTACGTTTAAAAATGGAAAAATATTTTCAATATATTCGCCTATTAAAATATATTCTCTTAGAAACCTTGATAAGTCTTTTACGATGATACAATTAATCTTTCCTTGTTTTACATCGTCCATTAGCTTTGTAAAACTTGGTCTATTGATATTTGTTCCTGAATACCCATCATCAATGTATTCTACTTTTTCATAACTTCTTAATTCACTATCTTTCACGATATAATCTGTAATAAGTAGTCTTTGGCTAGAGATACTTTCGCTTTCAATCCTATCTCCAAATTCTTCAACAGATATTCTCATATACAAGGTAACTTTATTCATTTATGTTACCTCCTAGCATTTTCTCTAGCGAAAAGGTAAATACAATTTTAAATTCTTTTTTATTCTTGATAATAATCTTTTCAACTAACGCCTCAATTAAATCTCTGGATAATCGTTCCTCCCTAGTTGCCAAGTATAAATTCTCAATCCATTTTATGGACTTTTCTAATTCAACTTCTAATAGTTTATACTTATCTTCAAATTCTACTCGTTCTAATTTAAAATTATTGATATGATTTGATGTAATTTCTCTTCTTAAACGATACTTTTTTAAACTAAGCTTATTTTCCTTATATTTTTCATAGGAGTTTTTAAGTTCAGTTTCTTCTCTATCTATCTTCTTTTCTAGCTTCTTTAATTTGTCATCAATAGATTTTAAGCTCTTATCATATCTAATTTTCACTCGCTCCATTAGTCTTTCTTTTGATGTATTAGAGGCAATCAAAGACCTTACTATCTCTGTTAGATTTTTATCAATAACTTTTTCAGTTATATGAATATTAGGCTCTTCTTTTAGCTTTCCAGTAGACCTTTCATTTCTAAAGATATAATGAAATCTATCTTTATTTTTTCCGTAGATAACAAGTCTTCTGTAAAGTTCTTTTCCTGAGTAAAAGCTAAATACTTTTCCTTTAAATCTATTTTCTGGGTCTCTATCAAAATCATGTTGCTTCCTAGAAAAGTAGCTTAAGTCTTTTCTTTCTTTTCTACCCTCTAATATTTTTTGATGCTCTTCTTCCGTTATGATAGGCTCATGAGCATTTTCAAAAATGATATATTCATCTTCCCTTGCGAAATGCCATTTTATACCTTTGGCAAGATTTTGTTGTTTAACTCCTTGTACTAATTTCCCAGTATAGGCAAGTTTCGTTAATATCTTTGAAATACTACCCTTACTCCATTCGGGATCAACAGGAAGTTTTTTTAATCTTCCAGTCTTATAGTAAACCATAGGCGTTGTATAGCCTTTGGTGTTAAAGATTTTAGCAACTTCAAATTGAGATAAACCACTTAGAGTTAAATCAAACATCTCTCTAGCTATGGTGCAAGTATCTTCATCTAACTCTAGCTTCTGTCCTTCTTTTGGTTTAACAACCTTATATCCATAAGGTGGAACAGAACCGATAAAGTATCCATTCTTCGCACGATTTTCTTTTGCTGATTTAATCTTGACTGAAATGTCTTTTGCATACAAATCATTGATGATATTTTTTAAAGTTACTTCAAAGGACTTTTTAGAATCTGTGTTATTTAAGGTATCTAACTTATCATTGACAGAGATAAATCGAACTCCTAAAAATGGAAATACTTTATCAATGAGTCTACCCATTTCTAAATATTCACGTCCAAGTCATGATAAGTCTCTTATGATAATACAGTTAATTCTTCTACTTTTGATATCGTCCATCATTCTAATAAATGATGGTCTTTCAAAATTTGTTCCACTATATTCATAGTCGGTATAAACATCAACAATATCTATGTTCTCTTTTAAGGAATACTCTTTACAAGCAATCGTCTGTGTTTCAATAGAATACGATTTACTTCTGTATTCCTCACTTCTTTCAACCCCTATGGTTAAGGGGAACATATCCAACATTGGCTCTCGTTTGTGGGAATATATCAACGGTTTTGTCTGTTCGTGAGAACATATCAACTCAAATCATTTCATGGTTAATCCCTTATCAATGGCTTCCTGAATAATCTTATGACAACATACCCCCAAAGGATTGTTTTCCTTACAAAGTGAATTTTTCATTGCCCCAGTTATGGCATTTACTTCTTTAACGGTTTTCGCACCATGCTTTACAACTACTTCAATTACCTGATCTTCTGTGACTTTGCTGCAATAACAAGCATACTTAGGATCTTCATCTTTCTTAAACCAGATAGGAACCCTAACTTGGTCTTTTAAGAATTTTATTTCTTTATCTAAGTTATAGTAAATAACGTCGCAGTCATCATTCATGCATATCTTATATTGATCTCCATCAACGGCATTACGATAATCATTTGTCACCAAGTGTTCAACGGTTATCCTACTAACTGTTACTCCTTCATTATTACAGACAGGGCAACTCTCCTTTGTTCTATTTAAATTTTGTGTGATACATTCACAGCAACATTCATCAATAACTTTCAATTACATAACCTCCATATCTTTAAAACCATTTAATTCAAGGTAAATCCCAACCAATTTTCATTTATAGTTTTTAAATAAAAAAATACCCCTTGATTGTATCGTCAATTATCGGTATCATTCAAGGGGTGAATAGGAAAAATAGTTTATAGATTCTTTACATTCAAAGCTCTAAAAGCATTTAATACTGCGATGATAGTTACACCTACATCTGCAAATATAGCTGCCCACATAGTAGTTATTCCAAAAGCACTCAAAATAAGAACAATTATTTTTATTCCAATTGCAAATACTATGTTTTGATGTGCAATTTTTAGTGTCTTTTTAGAAATCTTCATTGTAGTAGCAATTTTCGATGGCTCATCAGTCATAATTACAACATCAGCAGCTTCAATGGCCGCATCAGAACCTAAACCTCCCATTGCTATTCCAATGTCTGCACGAGCTAATACAGGTGCATCATTGATTCCGTCACCAACAAAGGCAAGTTTACCTTTTTTAGATTTTTGCGAAAATAATTCTTCTAGTTTTTCAACTTTGTCTGCTGGCAACAGTTCTGCATAAACCTTATCAAGACCAAGCTCTTTAGCAACTTTTGAACCAATACTTTTATTATCACCTGTCAACATAACTGTTTGTTTAATATTAGCTGCCTTAAGTTCCTTGATTGCTTGTGCTGAATCTTCCTTTACCTCATCGGCAATTACAATGTAACCTATATATTTGTTATTAACAGCAACATGTACAATAGTACCGATCAGCTCTCCCTTGAAATAAGTGATATCCATCATTTTCATAAGTTTGATATTTCCTGCCATAACCTTTTTGCCATCTACTGTTGCAATAACACCATGACCTGATATCTCTTCTACATCTGAAATACGTCCATTGTCTATTTCTTTGCTATATGCACGTTTCAGTGAAAGTGAAATCGGATGATTGGAATAGCTTTCCGCATGTGCAGTTAATTCTAGTAGCTCTTCTTTGGAAACTCCTTCTGGATGAATTTCCTGTACATTAAATACACCTTTCGTTAGTGTTCCAGTTTTATCAAAAACAACAATTTCAGTTTCTGCTAATGCCTCTAAATAATTACTACCCTTGACTAAAACACCTTTTTTTGAGGCTCCACCTATTCCACCGAAGAAACTCAAAGGAATTGAAATAACTAAAGCACACGGACAGGATACCACAAGGAATGCTAGTGCTCTATATATCCAATCACTAAAAGTCGCCCCGTCTATAACAAGAGGTGGTATAATAGCTAGAAAAACTGCAATTATAACCACAACCGGTGTATAATATCTCGCAAACTTCGTAATAAATTGTTCTGAATTGGATTTTTTACTACTTGCATTTTCAACTAAATCAAGAATTTTACTTACAGTAGATTCCCCAAATTCCTTGGTAACCTCTGCTGTAATAACCCCATTAATGTTGATGCACCCACTTAGGATATCACTTCCAACTTCTACTTCACGAGGAACAGATTCGCCTGTTAGTGCCGATGTATCAATCATTGAACTTCCCTCAATTACCTTACCATCAAGAGGAATTTTTTCTCCTGCTTTAATTACAATAATATCTCCAATTTGTACTTCATCTGGGTCAACTTTGACAAGTTCATCACCTTTTTTAACATTTGCATAATCTGGTCGAATATCCATAAGGCTTGCAATTGACTTTCTCGACTTGCCAACTGCATAGCTTTGAAACAGTTCTCCAACTTGATAAAACAGCATAACTGCAACACCTTCAGGATACTCACCAATAAAAAATGCACCAATTGTTGCAATACTCATTAAAAAATTTTCATCGAAAACTTGACCTTTAAAAATATTTTTTACAGCTCTTTTTACAACATCTCCACCTACAATAATGTAACTTATTATAAAGAAAGCAATCTGTAACCATTCGTTATTTAAACTAAGCAATACTGCTGTAGCTAACACGGCTGCACCAATAATTATTCGCCATAGTCGTTTTGTCATACTAAATATCCTCCTTTAAGCCTTTTTCATAGTTGTATCGGGTTCGATTTTTTTAACTATTTTTTCGGCCTCTCCTATTATTGTTGGCATTTTTTCATCCTCACCATCAATAACAAGTTTTGTAGTCATAAAGTTAACAGTAGCTTCTTTCACTCCATCAAGCTCATTAATAGCCTTTTCCATTTTTGCCGCGCAATTTGCACAATCTAAACCTTCAAGTATAAATTTCTTTTTCATTATTAAATCCTCCTAAATATTATTTGTAATTTTATTTTGAATACTACAAGTCTTTTTCAAATTTTCTTGAAGCATTGCTCATTTGAAATGAAGACTTAAATGTATGCCCAAATATCTTCAAAAAACATTCTATTCTACCGCATTACTACTTCTCGTTGATATGAATTAGACCTTGGTCAAATATTTCTCTTACATGATCATCAACTAATGAATAATATACTACTTTGCCTTCTTTTCTGTTTTTCACTAAATTAGCTTGTTTTAAGACTCTCAGCTGATGGGAAATTGCTGATTGTGTCATGTTAAGTAATACAGCGATATCACAAACACACATTTCAGCTTCATGTAAAGCCCATAATATCCTGATTCGTGTTGAATCTCCAAATACTTTAAATAATTCTGCTAGATCATAAAGGCTTTCTTCTTGAGGCATTTTATCTATAACTTGATTTACAATATCCTCATGAATTACATTGCAGTCACATCTTTCAATTGAATTAAATTTTTTAGTCATATTATCACCTCTTTTTAAATCATTTCATCTGATTACTTGGACAAGCATTCATACGTTGTATATTTATTATATTATTTTTTTCTCTTGTGTCAATAGTTATATGAGCATTTATTCAAGTTTTTTTTATATTATTTAAAATATCTCAAAAACATCTACTAAGACATTAGTACAGTCCTTTCTAGGTATCCTGTTACATACATATCCTTTAAACAATTCCTTAAAAATAAAGACTTCTCCTTCGTACAAGTTTTCGGTTTCTTTAATAGCTTCATCTAACAGCTTATTATATCACTCATGTGGTCAACTCCTTATCAATAACCTTATAAACAACATTTTTGATAATATCACATGTATAAATCATGTAAAAGCCAATGCAAAAACCGCCAATCAAGAGAACCTAACTCTTAATTGACGGTTTATATTAGTATTAAATCATACTTCCATTTCAATTCCAGATTTAAAGCATATTACAAAGTGGTCATCATAAACACTAACATTCTGGATAATCTTCCTTACTAGGGTATCATCATAACGTGTAACCATTACTGGAACATAAGCTATAAATTTCGTATTTAAAATGTCCGTTATTTGCAGTTAATATGTTGGGTACATTTTCTAGCACAAAATACTTCAGTCTAACAACACTAACTGCCTCAAAAAAATATTTAAATAAATAATTACGTGGATCATCCATTATTTTTCTTTTCCCTTTTTGAGAAAATCCTTGACAAGGTGGTCCCCCAACAATTACGTCTATATTTTTATACTCATTAAAAACATCATCAATATCTAATTTTGAAATATCTTCATTAATCATTTTCACTTTAGGATGATTTTTTTTATAAGAATTAGCTATAAAATAGTCAACTTCATTTGCTAAAACAATTTCAAATCCTGAGTCGAAAAATCCTTTAGATAGTCCACCAACTCCAGAAAACAAATCAATAACTTGTCTTTTCATCTTCTACCCTCATATTAGCTAATTTAGCATATTTTTCTTCTAATTCAACACCGATAAAATTTCTATTTAATCTATAGCTTGCAATTGCAGAAGAACCGCTTCCTAGAAATGTATCTACTGCTAAATCGCCCTCATTTGAAAGCAATCTTATAAAATGTTCGAATAATATAATGGGCTTTTGTGTTGGATGTTTACCTAATTTCTTTTCCCTAGCAGTCGTGACAGATGTTTCAATATAGTCTAGAACCAATTTACCTTTATTATTGAATGCTCCTGTTTTTGTTTTATAAGTAAAATATATCCAGCACTCATTTGAATTAACAAAATGTAAATTCATATTTCTAGGCATTGGATTTGTTTTGTGCCAAATTCCAGTGGTTTTATAATAAAAACCAAATTCATTTGCTATTTCAACAAGAGTTTCAACCCTTAATATTGACATAAAAACTATCATGGAAGCACCATTCTTAAGTATACTACTTGATTCTTTAAAAACAATCTCATATGATCTTTCCAATCATTAAAATCTAAATCATCCCAACCAGCAGCACCAAAAAAATTAGAACGCATTTTTTGTATATTTGTATCTCTCCCGTTCATGAAATTCGCAATATTATATGGAGGATCTGTAATAATTAAATCAACCGTAGATGAGTCTAACTTCCTCAATTCTTCTATGCATTCTCCATTTATTATTTCAATCATTTTTAATACACTCCATAATTTCTGATATGTCGCAATCCAATGCATCACAAATTCTGAGCAAAATATCGGTAGTTACATTCTCACCATTCTTTAATTTATAAAATGTACTCTTACTTACATTTGCTTTTTCCATAAGCTCATTATGTTGCATATCTAAATCAATAAGTTTTTTAAATAACCTTTTATAACTTAATTCCATATAACCTCCAAGATTATTTTTTCGATAGCTAATCTCGCACATATATACATTAAAAAAATACTTATGTTTGTTATTACATACAAATTTATTATAACATTAACTATAGGTTATTTTCAATCAATTGATACATCACTTTAAAAAAGCAAAAAATAAAGGCAGTCCGGAGACTACCGATATTTATCTCTCTGTACCTTTGCTATGTTCTTTCTTATTAGACTTAGTTTTGTCATCTATCTTAAAGATTTTCCTGAGTTTGTCAGTTGATAAATATAAAAAAAGGTGATTCGGGATTTTAAAAAAAATCCTTGAATCACCTCTTTCTTTTCTGTATAATTAAGTTACCACACCACAT
>NZ_LOHX01000340.1 GCF_001559775.1 Streptobacillus felis
TGGGGACAAATTTATATGGAATTAATTATTAATTTTGGTAGAGAGCGTATAGAAATTTAAAGAAATTTATCAATAAATTAAGAGGGTTTGGTCAAAAAACCTTACCCTCTGTATTGACATGCTGTGAAAAACAGCTATAATATATTGAATTGTTTATAAACTAAATATCATAAGAGTCTTTGAATAAAAAAATAAATTTGATGAATTTACAGACTTATTTCAATACTCTCTTTAATACTTTTACATATGTATAAAAACTTTTCTATAATAAATATACGTGATTAATATTTTAAAATATTTATTTTATAATTACATACTCTTTATTTTCTAAGTAATCATTTATTTTTTTGTATTGTCTTTTTTCACCATTTTCTTTAATCACTATTATATACATAGGTATGTGTTTAGAATCATAAAGTAATACTTTATCTCCATCCTTTGCTATATCTTTTCCATCGAAGACTAGGATGTGATTTTCATCATATGTTCCTTCTATTCTTACTATTCCATTTTCTGTAATAGTAAGATTTCCTACGGGTTTTTCATTTACAAAATTTATAGTGACAAAACTATTATCATCTATATGACTTATTATTTTAGTTATTCTACCTTTTGTATAATATATATCTTGATTACCTCTTATTGACATTCCATCTAATAAGTCGTTTTTGTATCTTTTTATTTCAGTGAAACTACCTATAGTATATTTAGATTCACCATCTCTTTTACCATCTTTGAAGTTAATTTCTTTTGTAACTTCAGGGAAAATCAATTTAACTGTTCCATTAATTTCGTTGTTAACATAGCTATATTCAATTTTTACATCATCAATTTCTATCTTAACATCACCTTGTTTTAAGTTGTTTATTTTTTCTACCTTATTTTCCTCTAAATATAGGTATATAGTTTCTAAAAACTTTTCTTCAGACGGACTTATTTCATCTATATCAAAAAGATATTCATAGAATTTAATTTCTCCGTTTGATTTTACATATTTGATATCACCAAGTGTAATGCCTTCAAACATAGTAAGGTAAATTTTATCACCGTTATTCTTGTTTATTATTACTTGACCATTTATTAATGCATCTTCTTCCTTAAATGATATTACTGAATCAGGTGTTTTTAATTCAAAATATCCATTACGATTCATGCCCATATATCCACTACGTGTAAGTTCATCTATATATTCAAGTTGCTCACCTAACTGTTCATTTTGGAAATATGTTATTTCTCCTACAAAATTCCCATCCTTATATACCTTTTCAACACCATTTAAGAATCCGTTTAAATATGTTCCTTTAAGTAATAAATTTATTTCAGGTACCTCTAAAGTAAATTCACCATTTTTTACATTATTAACATAAGTCCCTTTTTCTATACTACCATCATCTAAAGTTTCTATAAACGGGCCTTGTTTGAAACCGTTGATTATTTCCACTTCTTCCTTTGAGAAAAGAAATAATTGTAATAATAAAAGCATTGTAAATATTTTTTTCATTTATTCATTCTCCACCTTTGCTAATTTACCTTCCTCGTTAACTCTCAATTCAGTACCATAAGGCGATTTTAATATTTCTCTTACATTTTTATCTAAGTTACATACTATACTTAACTTGTATACACCGAAGTTTTCAGGATTTTTTAGGTATGTTTCATCTTCATCACCAGCAAAAAATCTCCAACCACTGTCATTTTTTCCTAATTTTTCTTTTTGTCTATAGCAGTACCCAACATTTTCACCATCAACAGATATACGGTTTGAAACTATACACCCTTCTGCAGAATTAACTTTTAAGTATAGAAACCCTATAACTGCAAGTATTACACCTAAAGCTGTTAATAAATAAATATATATTTTTGGTGTGTTAAAGAATAGTAATGCTATTACTCCAACAAAAATTGAAATAGATCTATAAAACCATTTGTTCATTCAATCCCTCCTATTTATATTAGTACCTATATATTATACCAAATTTTATACCATATTTTAAAGGGATAGATAAAGGTTTTGAATAAAGAGGTAAAAATAATCCCTCATTTTTTGTTAATGGAGTTTTAGTATAAGTTTTTTCTAACTCAAAACTTCCATTAATTTCAAGGTTATTTTTTGGTGTATAAACTGTTTTAACATAAGGTTTAACTGAAAATTCATAACCATGTACCCATTTATTTGGTTCGTTTTCTAATTGTCTATCATAAGGAGATTCTGGAAATTCTCTTTTTAGTACCTCCATTAAGTATGGTGAAATACTTGATGCATAAAGTCTAGATTTTTTAGCTACTCTAGATAAAACAGAGAACTTGGTATCAACACCTACGTTTATTTTTACATCATCTTTTACTATCTTTTGATTTATATTAATGTTATTGCTTAACACATTAGTTTGGTAATGATTAGATTTTTTATCTTTGAATAGTTCGTATTCATTGGATAATTCGTTCTTTAGTTTTAAGTTGGAATTAATTTTTCTCTCATATGTTCCAACAGTTTTGCTCTCAAGCTTAGTTTCATTGAAATTGGTAATATATTTTAAGTGTTCATTAAAACTAAAGTAGTTTTTTGAGTTGTTATAGCTTAAATTAAATTTGTTTTCATAGCTATGTTTTTTACTTCTACTACTCTTATACGACATATCTCCATTACTTACTGCTGTTGTTTCAACATAATATTTACCGTATTTTGGTTGACTGTTAGTTCCAAAGTCTTCTTCGAATTTAGTTAATAGGATGTAACCATCATTTTCAGCAATGATAGGGACATAAAATTCATCAAGACCTAGTTCTTCACCTTTTTTGAATTTTTTATAACTTTCAGCTAATACTTTACTAAATCCAGGATTAAAATGATAGTTAACACCATTTGTGTCATAAGTGATTGCATCTCCATGTGTATCCCAATTATCAAAGTGAACGCTTTGAGTTATATTATACTTTATATTAGTTTCCTTTTTAAAAGTATCTTCTAATTTAAATTGGAAATCATTAGATATATTTAAATTTTTAGTGAATACATTTGATTTTTTTAATTTAATATCAGTAATAAAAGTTTTTTTATTCTCTAATTTATCTATATATCCTTTGTGTATTTTTGATAAACTGTCTTTGTATTCATTATCAAAGCTAAATTCTATTTTAAATTGATCTATCTTATCGTGTTCATGATCAATAATTTCCCAGAATTTGTGATATCTTCTTTTTTCTGTATTGTAATCAAAAAATACCCTTACTTTGCTCCTTTGGTTATTTCCATCTGCTAAATTGCTAAGTTGTTTACCAGCAAACAAATCTATACCTAAGAAAGTATTTTCATTATACATATATCTTCCATATATATTTGTTTCAATAATACTTGGATAGTTTTCTCTACCTTTAATTCTTGAGATTGTTCCAAGAGAAAACTTATCTTTATGAACACCTATTAATTTAAATTCTGTTATTGAATCATTTTTAAAATATCTATTATCTTCTTCATCAAAAGATGTTAAATATTTAGTATATTTTAAACCGTATTTAGGTTTATTGTATGATAAAGATAATTTTGCTTGAAAGTCACTATTTTCTTTAATAGTTTTAGTATTTCTTGGTTTAGATATATTTAAACTATCCCCACTTAATATACTTTTATGGTCGTGGTCATGTTCCTCGTGATCATGGTCATGCCCATGTTCGTGATCATGATGGTGGTCATGATCTTCAGATTCTACGGATTTTTCTTTATTTACATTTGATAAATGGTTTTCAAAAGAAGAATAGGATACAGAATTTCTATTTGTAATAAATTCAGTGATATAGTAAGAATCTTCTTTTTGTAAATCTCCCTTATTATCTGTTCCATCATATATATATCTAGTGTTTGAGTTAGGTTGCTTTGCAAGTTTTCTATTTCCTTGTAAAACAAGATTTGCACTTAAAGAATTATTTAAAGTATAAACTGTTAAGTCAACAGGCTTATATACCATTTTTGAAAGTTTAAAGTCTTCAATTTTTCTTAATCTTCCTTCGTTTTCAAAACTTGATTTAAGAACTATATTAAATTTTTTATCTTCAGATAAAGATAAAATTGAAAATATTAAAATTCCCATTAAAAATATTTTTTTCATTTAATCACCTCTTTTTGCTACTTATTTTAATATATCAAAAAAAAGTTGATAATGCAAGAAAAATAGCATAAACATTGACTTTGCACTCTGTGTCTTATTTATATTTTTCCCTCTATTTTTATGTATTTTATTTAATTTATTTTTTTCAGTGTTAAAATGATTTGAAAATAAAAAAACATGAACATAGGTTCATGTCTTTTACTATTTTTATTTGTTTTGTTAATAATATTAACGTTTTGAGAATTGTGGGCTTCTTCTTGCTTTTTTCTTCCCGTATTTTTTTCTTTCAACCATACGTGAATCTCTTGTTAAGAATCCAGCTTCTCTTAATCCAGCTTTTAATTCAGAATCATTTTCTACTAAAGCTCTTGAAATACCTAATCTTATAGCTCCTGCTTGACCAGTATTTCCTCCACCATGTACCGTAACATTTACACCAAATTTATTTAATGTTCCTGTTAATTCTAATGGTTGTTCAACTATTTTTGCTAAGATTTCTCTTCCTGCAAAAAATTCTCTCATGTCTTTACCGTTAATTACAACACCTGTTTGTCCTGGGATTAATCTTACTCTTGCTACTGAAGTTTTTCTTCTACCTGTTCCTAAAAATTGTTTACTCACTTAAATACCTCCCTATAATTCCATTTTTGTAGGTTTTTGAGCTTCATTTGAATGAGTTGGTCCTACATTTAATTTTAGTCTGTTAATCATTTGTCTTCCTAATTTGTTTTTAGGTAACATTCTTTCAACAGCTTTTCTTAATACTTCAGTTGGTTTTTTTGCAAGCATTTCTTCTAAACTTCTAGTTTTTAATCCTCCAGGGTATCCACTATGTCTGTAATATTTTTTATCAGTTAATTTTTTACCTGTTACAGCAATTTTTTCTGCATTAACTACTACTACATAATCTCCACCGTCAACGTGTGGTGTGTAACTTACTTTATCTTTTCCAATTAATTTTTTAGCAATTTCTACTGCTAATTTTCCAAGTACTAATCCTTCAGCATCAACTAAATGCCAATTTCTTACTACTTCTTCTTTTTTTTGCATTTTTGTATCTTTATTCACTTCTATCCTCCTAAAATTTTTTGGTGAATAACGGTTCCTTTGTGGGAAAGGAAATTTTACTATATTAGTATATACTAAAAATACTGTCTTTGTCAAGAAAAACTTTATAAAAAAAGAATCAGTGTAAGTAGAAATTAGAAATGTCCAAAAAAAAATGAAATAAAAATTTTATAGTGCAGTATAATTGAATTTATGCTGCATTTTTATTTTCAAAATAAATATTTTTTGATGTTTTACCATTAAAAATTTTTCTTGGATAATTATTCATAAAGTCTTGTATATATTCTATCTCTTTATTACTCAAATTATTAAATGAAGATCCCTTACGGAAAAATCTCCTAATAAATCTCTTGTAATTTTCATTACTTCCA
>NZ_LOHX01000341.1 GCF_001559775.1 Streptobacillus felis
GCTGGTAATATATATTCAGAATATGTATTAAATGGTAGTGAAGAGATAACTAACTTAGAAAAAGATAATCTTTTAGATATTCCTAGAGATGCTAAGGTTGTTAGTGATTTAACGAATTCTAGTTTATTAAATGAGCAGTATAATGATACTTTAAATGAGTTAAAAAAGCAAAAGATATATAGAGAATTTGAAATAGAAGAATTGCTAAAAGATAATAAAATTGACCAAACAGAGAGAGAAATTTTGATGAGCTATATTGATGATCAACTTAAATATACGAGTGCAAGGAATCAAACTATGGAATGGAAGAAAGCTATAAACTTTTTTGAAAATAAATTAGATTATTCAAGTAAAGAAAATTTTATAAAAAGTTTTGAAAAAACTAGAGGAATGTACTTTAAAGAAAATGGAAACTATATTAGTTATGCAGAGATAATATACTTGTTTGGAAATAAAAGTAAAGAATTTGAAAGAATAGGTGTATTGATACCGGAAAATAAATTAGGAGAAAATGTTCAATATGTTAAAATTATTTCAAATGGTGATTATAGAAAAACTTATATTGATATAAAAAAAGAAGAAGTCACAAAAGGATATATTGTTGAACCTAAGCTTATGTCAAATGATTATGATTTTCTATTAAAAAAAGAAAAAAGTTCAATTGAAAATTTACTTATTGAAGTACAAGAAAAGAAAATAAAAGAAGAGTATAAAATAAAGAATGGTAAAACGTTAAATACCCCAGGAGATATGAAAAAAATATTTGATGTTAAGAATGGTAGCGTAGTTGTTTCCTCTCAATCTAAAGATGTTTTAGGATTTATAAAGGGTAAGAAAGTGTTAGAAGAAATTTCAACCAATAGATTTAAAATAAGTAAAGAAGAAAAAGTAATAACAGAATTAAGAAATACAGAATTAAATGTAATGGTTATAGAAAATTATGATACAAAAGAAGTTACAGTAAAAACATTTATTTTAGATAGAATGGCAGATGCTTTAGATTTGAACTATCGAAATAAAGGGGATAGTAAAGTTAATTATGACTTAGAAAATACAAATAAATTTGAAATAGTAGTATTATTAGAAGAGAATAAATTTAAAAATAGAGTAGAATTTGATGAATATGTAAGAAAAATAAAGATTCAAAAATATCATCCAGAAATATATATGAATTTTGAAAAATAGGGAAGGATTAGAAATGGTATGGAGATAATAGAAAAAATTAGGAAAAATATTTCAAAAATACTTTGGTATGTAGTATTAATACTATTTTCACTTTCGATATACAAGATATATTCATATTATGAATATAAAAAATATGTTGTAAATTATATAAAAAAAGCAAATTATTATGATGGATTAAAAATTTTACAAGAAGATGCTAAAGAATATGCAAAAGAAATAAATATGAATATAAAAGAATATTATTTTATGCCTATGGAAAAAAGATTTATTGTCATAGGAGATAATGGTATTTATAATAATAAAAAAGTTTATGGGATTATTTTAACTTTTTATTTTTCCGATTACGCTACAAATGTTCATTATATAGATGAAGAATCATATATTTTAGATTATGAAGAATTTATTAATTTGAAAAAAAGTGATTTAATATATGAGTTAGATGATGAAAAGCTAGAGGAGCTATATAAAAAAGTTGAAGAAAAGAGTGGTAAGATATGGTAAAAGATAACATAAAAATTCAAATAAGATTAATAATTATTTTATGTATATTTTTATCAATTCCATATAAAGGTTATGTAAATAAAAAGGTATATGACCCTAAAGCAAGATATCAAGTTTTAAAGAAAATAAATAGAGCTAATATTGAAACATTAGATGATATAATGATAGTTTATTATGATAATTCACAATTAGATTTATATGACTTTGAGGAAGGAAATGTTTACGTAAAAAAAATAGAAAAAATAATCTATCTAGAAAATTATGAAAAAGATTTAGGTATTAATGAAGGAGGCTATAAATCTTATGTTATCTTAACAAAAGATAATAATTCATTTTATTTTAGAAGAGGATGGATAGAAGAAATTAATGAAAAAAATTACGAATCTTTTATTTATAAAATGATCTATTATGATACTGATCTTTATATAAAAAAAGTTAAACCTTTCATACCAAGGCTTCAAACTCCTAAAGAGTTTTATAATAATTTCAAAGAATATTTCTCTCCATATTATTTAGGAGAATATGAATTTAAATAGTTAATATTATTTTATAAATCTATTATAGTGAGGTAATTATAAAAAACTACTAACAATATTAATTTTATTTATTGCTTATTCTAAATATATATAAAATAATATATAATTGGGTAGAAAATAGTTTGGCTATTAATTTAAATTATTATTTAAGGTTCTTTTTAATTAATGGAGGGATGACTTCTTATTAAAAAATATAATCAAGATAAGAAATACAGAGAAAAAATTAATTATTACTAGTATCTAGAGAAATACAGCTTGAATGAGGTTAAATACTCTGATTGAGGTTCTTATTAATTAGTGGGGGGATTGATTTTAGAAGAGAGTATTGAAATAAGTCTGTAAATTGAAAAAAATATAATTTTTAGTAAAAGCCTCTTATGGTATATAATATATCAGAACATGTACCAAAAAACTGG
>NZ_LOHX01000342.1 GCF_001559775.1 Streptobacillus felis
GCAAAAGTAAATTTAGCTAAATATCTTACCATAGAAGAGCTTAAATCTAAATACCCAATTAAATATTTATGTGTTGTATTAGAACTTAATAGAAGCTCATACTACAACTATCTTAAGGTTAAAGACATCAAAAGAGATTTAGAATTGATAGAAGCAATTAAAAAAATAGATAAAGAAGTTAAATCTACATATGGTAGAAACAGAATGACTATAGCAGTAAATAATAAATTGAATACAAAGTATAATTCTAAAAAGATAAGAAGAATTATGATAGAAAATGATATCACTTGTGTTATTAGAGTTAAGAAAAAAAGATACATTAAACCAAAAGCAGAATATATAGCTGAAAATATTCTAAAAAGAGATTTTAATACTACTTGTGATAACCAAAAGTATTCAACAGATATTACAGAAATTAAAACTAATGAAGGTAAATTGTATTTAAGTGCAGTAATAGATATGCACTCTAAAAAAATAATATCACATAAAATTGGAGAAAGTAATAATAATAAATTAGTTTTTAATACATTTAAAGAAATAATGAATGATACAGACATAGATTTTAAGAAAGTTACTTTACAAAGTGATAGAGGGTTTCAATATACATCTTATCAATTTAAAGAAATCATTAAAGACATAACTCATAGTATGAATAAACCAGGTTCATGTGCTGATAATTCACCTATTGAGTCATTTTGGGGAGTATTTAAAGTTGAGAGTTATTACAATCCATTATGTAAAGAATATTTTAAAACTAAAGAATTAGCAATCAAAACAATAAATGAATATATAGAATTTTATAACAATAAAAGAATAAATTTAAAAGGAACTACCCCTAATGAAATTAGGAATAATTCCTTGAATTTATCTGATTGATATTTTAAAAATTTTGTGTCCAGTTTTTTGGTACATGTTCTATATAGCTATAATCCTTTTATTCTAATAATTATTTATTTTATAATTAATGTTATAATTATAAATAT
>NZ_LOHX01000343.1 GCF_001559775.1 Streptobacillus felis
CCAAGAAAAATTTTTAATGGTAAAACATCAAAAAATATTTATTTTGAAAATAAAAATGCAGCATAAATTCAATTATACTGCACTATAAAATTTTTATTATTTAATTTTGGACATTTCTAATTTCTACTTACAGCAACCTTTTTAAATACAATATTTATTTGTAAAAATCTACATTTTTTGATATAATATAATATAGCAAGAAATTTGAAAGGAAGTAATATGATAACTACAAGTAATTTAACTGTCCAATTTGGTGGAAGAAAATTATTCGAAGATGTAAATATAAAATTTACAGAAGGTAACTGTTATGGGATTATCGGTGCAAATGGTGCTGGTAAATCAACTTTTTTAAAAGTTTTAACTGGAGAAGTTGACTCTACTAACGGTGAAATAATAATAGATAAAAACAAAAGAATTTCATTTTTAAAACAAAATCACTTTGCATTTGAGGAAAATACTGTACTAGATGTTGTAATTATGGGGCATGAAAAACTTTATCAAATTATGCAAGAGAGAAATGAAATTTATTCAAAAACTGAATTTACTGATGAAGATGGGATTAAAATTTCTGAACTTGAAGGTGAATTTGCTGATTTAGATGGTTGGGAAGCTGAAACTAATGCTGAAAAACTATTAAATGGATTAGGTATTACACCTGATTTACATTATAAGCTAATGAAAGAATTAACTGAACCAGAAAAAGTTAAAGTTCTACTAGCTCAAAGTTTATTTGGTAATCCTGATATCCTTCTTTTAGATGAACCTACTAATGGACTTGATTTAAAAGCAGTAAATTGGCTAGAAAATTTTATTATGGAATTAGAAACTACTACTGTTTTAATAGTATCTCATGATAGACACTTTTTAAACAAAGTATGTACTCATATTGCAGATATAGATTATGGTAAGATTAAACTATTTGTTGGAAACTATAACTTCTGGTATGAATCATCTCAATTAATGCAAGAACTTTTAAGAAATCAAAATAAAAAAGTTGAACAAAAAAGAAAAGAGTTACAAGAATTTATCGCAAGATTCTCTGCTAATGCTTCAAAATCAAAACAAGCAACTAGTAGAAAGAAACAACTTGAAAAATTACAGCTTGAAGATATACAAGTTTCTAACAGAAAATATCCTTATGTTGATTTCAAACCTGAAAGAGAAGCTGGGAATAATATGTTAAAAGTTGAAAATTTATCAAAAACTATTGATGGTGAATTAGTATTAGATAATATTAGTTTTACTATTAATACTAATGATAAGGTTGCTATACTTTCAAGAAATGATATAGCAAAAACAACTCTTTTCCAAATTTTAGCTGGAGAATTAGAACCTGATAATGGTACTTTTGAATGGGGAATGACAACCAGTCAAAGTTATTTTCCTAAAGATAATTCTGAATATTTTGAAAATGTAGATCTTTCATTAATAGATTGGTTAAGACAATACTCTAAAGAACAACATGAAGAATATGTAAGAGGATTCTTAGGTCGTATGCTATTTTCTGGTGAAGAAGCAAAAAAAGAAGCAAAAGTTTTATCTGGAGGAGAAAAAGTTAGATGTATGTTAGCTAAAATGATGCTATCTGGAGCAAATGTATTATTACTAGATAACCCAACAGATCACTTAGATCTTGAGTCTATAACATCTTTAAATAAAGGTTTAACAAGATTTAATGGTACTATATTATTTACTACTCACGATCATGAGTTTATTCAAACAATTGCAAATAAAATAATCGAAATTACTCCTAAGGGATTAATTTATAAAGAAATGAGCTTCGATGAATATATCGAAGATGAAGAATTACAGGAACAAATCAATGATTTGTATAGATAAAAAAAAGGAGGAATGTTATGTATTCATTAGAAGATTTTAACAAAGATTTTGAACAAGTAAAAGAAACTTTAAAGGGTGTAGATGTAAACACTGGAATGGATTTAGTAAAATCTAATTTAGGTAATTTTACAGATAAATTAAATGGTTTATTTAATGAAAATCAAATCACAAAAGAAGAATTATCTACTTACTTAGAAAAAATTAAAGAATTTGCTAAACAATATCTAGGTGAAGAAGTTGTTAATGGAATTACTGCAAAATTAGAAGGAGCTTTAGGTTCAATTTTAAAAACTGCAAAAGTTGATTCATTATTAGATGCTGCTAAAGGATTATTTGGTAAAAAATAACAAAATATAGAGGTTAAAGTTTTCTTTAACCTCTTTTACAAAGGATAAAATATGGATATTAATAATATAAAAGCGTTTATTAAACTAATAGAGTTCGGTACTATTTCAAAAACAGCATCCGAACTTTTTATTACCCAATCTGCATTATCTAAAATAATAAACAAATTAGAAAATGAGTTAGATACTGTTCTACTTATTAGAACTAATAAAGGTGTCAGTTTAACTAAAGAAGGTCAAATCGTATATAATTATTTTAAAAAAATATTATTTATAGATGGAGAAATAAGAAAAGAATTAAAAGATATAAAGGAAAATGTAAAAAAATTAAAAATTGTAGCTGTACCTTCAGTTGCAAACTACTCTCTTCCTTGTGTTTTATATAATTTAAACAATAAATTTGAAAACATGAAATTTCCTTTATTTTTAAAAAATAGTTCTTCTAAGATAGTTTCAGATATTGCAGATGGTATAGTTGACATAGGTTTTGTTTCTAATTGTCAAAACTGTGAATTTTGGAAAATTAAATATACAAAAGCATATGATGAAAATATAATTTTAGTTGCTTCAAACGAAAATAAAATAAATAATGTTAGTTTAGATGAATTATCAAAATTTAACTATATTCAATATATTGGTGATGATACTATAAATGAAGCAATTGAAGAAGTTATACCTAACTATTCAGATTTCAATATTATTACTCAACTTGAATCAATAGAGGCAATAAAAAAATCTGTTTCTAGATCAAATTTTTTAGCATTTTTACCTTATTCTGCTGTTAAAACAGAATTATATAGAAAAGAACTAAAAAGTGTAGAAATTATAAATGTAAATATTATAAAAGAAATATTTATTGCTCGTAGATTTGAAAATAATGAAAAACACAAGGAAGTAATTAATTATATTGAAAAATTTATATTGGATACAATTTGTTAAAAAAGATAGTAATTATTATATTTATAATAAATACTATCGAGAGTATTGAAATAAGTCTGTAAATTCTTCAAATTTACTTTTTTATTCAAAAACTCTTATGATATTTAGTTTATAAACAATTCAATATATTATAGCTGTATTTTACAGCATGTCAATACAGAGGGTAAGGTTTTTTGACCAAACCCTCTTAATTTATTGGTAAATTTCTTTAAATTTCTATACGCTCTCTACCAAAATTAATAATTAATTCCATATAAATTTGTCCCCAATTTCTAATAGGTTGACTCCATTTTTTTGTAATAATTTCTGTTGCTAAATAAAGTGATTTAAATAATGATGTTTTACTTGGAAATACAACTCTTCCTTTATTTATTCTTTTATATGATGAATTTAATGATTCTATAGCATTTGTTGTATATACTATCTTTCTTAACTCTTCTCCATATGAAAACATAGGTGAAATATTTTCCCAATTATCATACCATCTATCCATA
>NZ_LOHX01000344.1:0-3407 GCF_001559775.1 Streptobacillus felis
TTAATAATTTGAGTAATAAAGAGATAGAATATATACAAGACTTTATGAATAATTATCCAAGAAAAATTTTTAATGGTAAAACATCAAAAAATATTTATTTTGAAAATAAAAATGCAGCATAAATTCAATTATACTGCACTATAAAATTTTTATTATTTAATTTTGGACATTTCTAATTTCTACTTACAATTTATTTACCTCTTTAACTATTTTTTCATTTGTTCTTTAAATAGATTTTTTAATTCTTCTATTTCTTTCATCAATTCTTTATTTGATTTTTCAAGTATTTCCACTTTATTTTCTAATTTTTCTAT
Organism: Streptobacillus felis; assembly: GCF_001559775.1. Taxonomy (NCBI): domain Bacteria; kingdom Fusobacteriati; phylum Fusobacteriota; class Fusobacteriia; order Fusobacteriales; family Leptotrichiaceae; genus Streptobacillus; species Streptobacillus felis. Next base: position 315 of record NZ_LOHX01000344.1, read on the forward strand.
CTTCATTTCATGCTCGTAAACTTTTTCATCAAGTAAGTTAATATTTCCGTTTCTTTGTAATGTTAACATGTCTTTTCTTCTTGATTCTAATTTATCAAATTGATATCCAAGTCCTGCTCCTAATGCTACATGACCTTTAGTATTTAATGATCCACTTGCCTTATATACAAGATTTCCAGTTTCATTTAATCCTGATAGTCCTAGAGCAAATGCATGTTCTCCGTTATAGTAACCATATGCTCCTGCAATATTATGTCTATGTCCTGCAATATTACTTACTTGTGGTAAGTTTGCCATAGCTACTGCACTTGCAACTCCTGAATTTGCAGCAACTCCTTTCCCTATTTGATCTTTAGTTTTATCTGTTAAGTCTAGAGTTACATCTGTACCTTCTGCAGTTGTCTTAATTAAATCAGAGCCTTTAATATTAAACTGTAATCCACCTTTTTGATTTAAGTTTTGAATGTCAGTTGTGCCACTATCTCCACCTAATTTAATAGTGTTATTACCTAATGCATTAACAGTATTTGCTAAATCTTTTGCATTAACTATTTTCTTACCATCTGCTTCTATTGGATTTATTACTTCTCCACCTTGATTAGATTTTAAAGTAACTGTTGCAAGAGAAACATCATAAGTAATTTGTCCATCTTCTCTTACAGTTGATTTTAATGTTATTGGAGCTGTAGTGCTGTTTGCAGCCTCACCATCATTAGCTGTAATTAATGTAGCAAGTCTCTTAACATCTCCAATATTAGCTGCATTTGTGTTTATATTTTCTCCTGAAGCTACATTAGTAATTTGATTTCCACCATTATTTAAACCTGTATTTGATAATACTACTGAATCTTTTCCTGATGGAGTAAGTGTTATGCTTGTTGGATTTATTACTGTCGTATTACCATCAGCATCTTTAAACTCTGCACTAGTTAAGTCTTTTAACTCTTTAGATAATTTAACCTCTAACTTACCAGTATTTTCATTAACTCCTATGTTGTTATCTGATAATTTATTCTTATCTGCTCCACCAACTATTTCTAATTTTTCATTTAGTTTCTTGTTGATTACTGTTCCATTATCTCCTGCAAATTTTAATCCATCTTCTAATGTCGCTACTGTATGTGGATTTCCATCTTTATCACTGTATTGTATACGTGTTATTCCTTTTCCATCCACTCCAGCTTCTCCAGCCTTAGTAGTTATATCTGCTTTACTTCCATCTTTTCCATTTATTCCTACTGTTCCTTCTGTCCCATCTATTGATACTCCAGGTTTTCCATCTTTTCCATCAGATCCTAATGTTATCTTGTCTAATCCTGTTATTTCTTTATTTAATGAATAAGTAAATGTTTTACCATTTTGATCTACATTCAAGTTATTTCCAGCCTTAAATGTCACTGTTTCATCTTTTGATACTTTAGATTCTTCTACCGTTCCAGAAGTTGTTCCTGTTCCTTCTTTTCCAGCTATAACTTTAAATCCATAGTTTGCTATTTCACTATTTATGTGATCATTTACTGCTTTTAATTGATCTTCTGTTGCAGCTTGACCTGTAACCGCTGTTGGATTAGTTACATTCCATGTCTTATTAGTTAAACCATTTATAGTTCCTGCATTGTCTTTATTTACAGTTACTCCTCCAGCTTTTACTTCTCCTGTAGTTCCATCTAATACTACTTGTTTAGTTGGATCTGTTCCTAAAGTAACTTTATCATTTAATTTAACATCATATACTGTATGTCCATCTTTAGCTTGAGTAGATGTTAATACTACATTTCCTGTAGTTCCATTTGCAGCTTCTCCATTATTTGCTGTTATTTCTGTTCTAGATGCTGCTGCAGCTTCATCTAATTGTTTTTTATTTACAGCATCTGTATCTTCTGTAGCATCTGCAACATTAGTTATTTTATTGCCACCATTATTTAAACCATCTTTAGTTAATGAAACTGAATTTTTACTATCTGGATTTATTACTATTCCATTTCCTGTAATATTAGTTACATTTCCATCAGCATCTTTAAATTCTGCACTAGTTAATTCTTTTAACTCTTTTGATAACTTAATTTCTAACTTACCATCTTTTGCATTTACTCCTATGTTGTTATCTGATAACTTATCTTTATCTGCTCCTCCAACTATTTCTAATTTCTCATTTAATGCTTTCTTAATGATATTGTTTTCACTGTCTCCATTATCTCCTGCAAATTTTAATCCATCTTCTAATGTCGCTACTGTATGTGGATTCCCATCTTTATCACTGTATTCTATACGTGTTATTGTTTCTCCATCCGCTCCATTTACTCCTGGTTTTCCTGCTTTTGTTGTAATGTCTGCTTTACTTCCATCTACTCCATTTATTCCTACTGTTCCTTTTGTTCCATCTATCGATACTCCAGGTTTTCCATCTTGTCCATCTGATCCTAATGTTATCTTATCTAATCCTGTTATATCTTTATTTAATGAGTACGTAAATTCTTTGCCATTTTGATTAATATTTAAATTATTTCCTGCCTTAAATGTTACTGTCTCATCTTTTGATACTTTTGTTTCTTCTACTGTTCCTGTTGTTGTTCCTGTTCCTTCTTTTCCAGCTGTAACTTTAAATCCATAGTTTGTTATCTCTGAATTTATATGATCTGTTACTGTTTTTAACTGATCTTCTGTTGCTGCTTGTCCACTTACTGCTACAGGTTTTTTAGTATCCCATGTTGTATTTGTTAAATTATTAATAGTACCTAAATTTCCAGTATTTATTGTTATATTTCCTGCAGTAATTTGACCTGTAGTTCCATCAACAATAACTTGTTTATCTCCTGTTCCTAAAACAATTTTATCATTTAGTTTAACATTATATATTACATGTCCATCTTTATCATCTTCTTTTGATGTTAAAATAACATTCCCTGTAGTTTCATTTGCTGCTTCATCTTCATTTGCAGTAATTTCAGTTTTACTTGCCTTTGATGCTGCATCTAATTGACCTTTATTAATAGCATCACTTTCTTCTGTACCATCTGCAACATTAGTTATTTTATTTCCACCATTATTTAAACCTGTGTTTGATAATGTTACTGGATTTTTTCCTGCCTCTGA
>NZ_LOHX01000344.1:3559-6291 GCF_001559775.1 Streptobacillus felis
TCTCCTGCAAATTTTAATCCATCACTTAATGTTGCTACTGTTTGTGGAGTACCATCTTTATCTGTATATTCTATACGTGTTATTGTCTCTCCATCTGCTCCATTTACTCCTGGTTTTCCTGCTTTTGTTGTAATGTCTGCTTTACTTCCATCTACTCCGTTTATTCCTACTGTTCCTTTTGTTCCATCTATTGATACTCCAGGTTTTCCATCTTGTCCATCTGATCCTAATGTTATCTTGTCTAATCCTGTTATATCTTTATTTAATGAGTATGTAAATTCTTTGCCATTTTGATTAATATTTAAATTATTTCCTGCTTTAAATATTACTGTCTCATCTTTTGATACTTTTGTTTCTTCTACTGTTCCTGTTGTTGTTCCTGTTCCATCTTTTCCTGCTATAACCTTAAATCCATAACTATATATTGCAGATTTTAATTGATCTTCTGTTGCTGCTTGTCCACTTGTAATACTATTTGGATTCCATGTCGTGTTTGTTAAACCATTTATTGTTCCTGGTTCTCCCTTAATTGTTACTTTTCCTGCTTTAACTTCTCCAGTTGTTGAATCTAGTGTTATTTGTTTTGATTCTTCTGTTCCCAACACCACTTTATCTGCTAATTTAATATCAAAATGTTTTCCACCCTTATCATTTGTAGTTTCAGTAAGTACTAAGTTTTGTGTTGTTTCTCCATCTTTAGTATCCTTATCTCCACCATCTACTGATACTGTTGTGTGTTTTTCTGCTTCTGTTTTAACTGAATGTAATTGTGCCCCATTTACAGCATCTTTTGATGACTCATTTACTTCTCCAGCAGCTAAATTTGTAATTTTCTTTTCATTCATGTCTATTCCAGTGCTATTTATTACTGGTCCATCTTTAATAGTTACACTATCAACTGTAATATCTTTATTTAACATTACTTCTATTTTTGAATCTGATGCTTTAGTCGTAATATTACTATCTCCTAATACATCAAATTTAATGCCATTATCTTTATTTAAGTTTTGTGTTTCTGTTTCTGAATTTTTATCTCCACCTAACTTAATAGTATTACTTCCTAATGCATTTATTGCAGTTGCAACTGTTCCTGCTGTTGCAATATTATCAGGATTTGTTGCTGTTGCATTTCCACCACTTGTAGAAGTTATTGGACTAGTGGCTAAACTTACATTGTATATGTCTTGTCCATTTGATCCTTTTGTTGGAGTACCAACTACTATTGGTCCTGTTCCTGTTACTTCTGTTTTTGCTGCTTTTGCTGCTGTATCTAATTGATCTTTATTTACAGCATCTGTACCATTTTTTCCTGGTGAAACATTTGTTATTGGTTTATTATTCATATTTAATCCATCACTATTTATTACTGGTCCATTGTTTATAGTTATACTATCAACTGTGATGTCTTTATTTAATGAATAAGTAAACTCTTTCCCTAATTGTTTAACATCTAAGTTATTTCCTGCCTTAAATGTTACTGTTTCATCTTTAGAAACTTTTGCCTCTTCTACTGTTCCAGAAGTTGTTCCTGTTCCTTCTTTTCCTGAAGTTACATTAAATCCATAATCTGTAATTTCTGTGTTAATGTACTCTGTTAATGTTTTCAATTGATCTTCTGTCGCAGCTTGTCCACTTACTGCTACAGGTTTTGAAGGATTCCATGTTGTATTAGTTAAACCATTTATTGTTCCTGGTTCTCCCTTAATTGTTACTTTTCCAGCTTTTACTTCTCCTGTAGTTGAATCTAATGTTATTTGTTTTGAAACATCTGTTCCTAGTACTACTTTTTCAGCTAATTTAATATCATAGTGTTTTCCACCTTTATCATTAGTTGTTTCTGTTAATACTAAGTTATTTGTAGTTTCCCCATCTTTAGTATCTTTATCTCCACCATCTACTGATAATGTTGTATGTTTTTCTGCTTCTGTTTTTACTGAATGTAATTGTGATCCATTTATTGCATCTTTTGAAGTTGCATTTACTTCTCCTGGTGCTAAATCTGTTATTTTCTTTTCATTCATGTCTATTCCAGCATTATTTATTACTGGCCCATTAGTTATAGTTACACTATCAACTGTGATGTCTTTGTTTAACATAACCTCTACTTTTGAATCTGAAGCTTTAGTTGTAATATTACTATCTCCTATTACATCAAATTTAATTCCACCATCTTTATTTAGGTTTTGTGTTGCTGTTTCTGTTTGTTTATCTCCACCTAATTTTATAGTGTTATTTCCTAATGCATTTATTGCTGTTGCTACTGTTCCCGCTGTAGCTATATTATTAGGAGTTGCTGCTGTTGCACTTCCTCCACTTGTTGATGTAATAGTACTTGTTGCTAAGCTTACATTATATATATTTTGACCATTTTCTCCTTTTGTTGGTTCTCCTACTACTATTGGTCCTGTTCCTGTTACTTCTGTTTTTGATGCTTTTATTTCATCTTTTGTTACTTGACTTAAATCTAATGCATAATTTGTTGTTACTACATCATTTGCATCTTTATTTGTTGTAGTTGTCATTGTTAATGCACTTGATACACTAGTAGTTGATTTATCTGCATGTACTGTAAATGTTTTTAATCCATTTTCTACATTTTTTTCTTTAACATGAGTATTAGTTCCTTCTACTACTGTTATCGCTTGTTTTGCAAGGTTATTTATTACATTATTTCCTGATTGTGTTAGGTTATTTAAATCTTTTGTTGCTGCATTATCTATCTTATCTTTTGT
>NZ_LOHX01000345.1 GCF_001559775.1 Streptobacillus felis
TTTAGAGCTTCAAAAAATTTACTTTTTGAAAAAGAACTTGAAAAATTTAAACAAGACATGTATATATATGGGAAATTATGTATAATGGGTAGTGGTTCAAGATGTATAATTGGTAGTAGTGGATTTATAGAATTTTGTGAAAGTATTATGTCTAATAATAGAGAACTATTAAATTTTTATATAAAAAATATTGATTTAGTAGGATATGAAAGAAAAAAAGATGAATATATTAAATCAGAATCAGACTTTTTTTTATCAAAAACTATACTACTAGCATTAAAAGGAAGTTGGGAAGATGTCATAAGAAGAGCAGATATATATTTAAATAATCCGTCAAAATCTTCTTATGATAAATATAAGTA
>NZ_LOHX01000346.1 GCF_001559775.1 Streptobacillus felis
TTTTACTGGGTGTTTGTCTGTATTTATAGTATTATTTCTGTTTTTTGTTGGAGCATGTGTTAGAATAAATTCAGAAGGTTCTATGATAGAGGGTTTAAAAAAAAAAGGCATTGCTATAAAAAGAAGAACTATAGACTTAGAGGCGTTCTATATGATAGGTAGTGGACCGGATGAAGAAACATATATGTGGCTTTATCCACCTGTTAAAAATAAGAGTAAATATATTAGTCCGAAATGGAAAATACATGTTTTTGTATCTTCATTTGGATATATGCTATCAGGAAGAGAACTTTTAGAGTATGGATATAAAAGTTATACAGTAACAGATTTAATATTTAATAAAGAAAAAGGTAATGATTTCAGAGAGATGGAAAAAATTTTAGATGAATATAGTAAGGAATATAGAATATTTGTTGGTGCTTGGATAAAAAATTATGGATATTTAAAGAGCTTGTATATGTTAGGTGAAGAGGAAGAAGTTCGTTATCAATATTTTAAGGAAAATGGAGAATTAGTATTTAAACAAGTTGATTTAACATATGAAGAGTTTTGGGAAAAAGAAAAAGAAAATGAAAAGAAATTTTCTGAAATATATGATGAATATTTTAAAGAGGTGAGACAATTTGAAACTATGAATTGGGATGAATATGCAGAAACATTTTCGTATTTTCCTATCCTATATGTTGTTCTTAAGTGTAAAGATTGCGATTTAAGTAATAAAGAAGAAATAGAAAAAGAAGTATATGAAAAAATTAAAAAATATCATAATCCTAAAACATATAAATTAGAAATATTTTTAGAAAAGGAAGAAGAATGAAAAAACTACTAATAATATTAATTCCATTTATTGTTTATTCTACAGAAATAGATAAGATAATATATAATGGAGTAGAGGATAGTTTGGCTATTAGTTTAAATAGTGATTTAAAAAGCGGAGAAGAACTAGATGTATTAAAAATAGATACACTAGTATCTAACTTAAAATATGCTAAAAGCAATAATA
>NZ_LOHX01000347.1 GCF_001559775.1 Streptobacillus felis
AATTAATACTTGGAAAACAAAATTAAAAGAAACATATAGGTCATATAATGCAGGTATATTATCAAGTACAGATGAAGCAAAGATAAATGCTCTTTCAGCCTTTTATGATGAGGTAGTAGTAATAGACCCTACTGAATTTGATTGGAGAGTATGGAAAGATTGGGGAGATGTAAAATACAATAAGGAAAGAGCAGGAAAGCCAGGAATTTTTTACAATCTAAATGGAAGTGAAATCTTAAGTAAGGAAAGAATAGAAGAAATAAAGAATAAGAATAAAGAAGCAATGTATTCAAAATATTCTGATGATTACTTAGGAGAAAGTAATGAAAACATACTTTTAAAAGGTTTTGTAGATAATGAAGACAAAGATACAAGCTTTTCAGTACTTAGTGGAAATAATATTAGTATTACTACAAAAGAAGAATTAAATAATAAAGATGGACATATAATAGCAAATAGAGAAAATAAGATAGTATCAAATATATTTAATAATTCATCAAGTATAAGTGATGAAAAGATAATAGTTAGAGATGGATATGAGAAGATGATATTTGATGGATCTTTTCACTGTCCTGGTTGTAGTGGTAT
>NZ_LOHX01000348.1 GCF_001559775.1 Streptobacillus felis
AAACTTATGTTTTCTTCTGTTTCTATATCAAATATATGTGCTTTACTTGTATCAAAGTAGAATCTTTCACTTCCATGTTTGTTTGTATCACTTATTCCATCTACATTCATTCTACATGTCATTTGTAATCCTGCAAGTTTAAAGTATATGTATTCTTCATTACCCATTTGCTCTACTACTGATACTTCTCCTACTTGTGTATACGTATTTTCTTCTTTACTTGTTACTATATTTTCTGGTCTTATTCCAAATATTACCCTCTTACCTAAGTATCCTTGTACCTTCTCTGCCTTACTTGGATGTAATTCTATTAATGCTCCATTTAAATTAATAAATGTTGATTCTCCCTGTTTTACTAATTCTCCCTCTAATAAGTTCATAGTCGGTGATCCTATAAATCCTGCTACAAATTTATTCGCCGGTTTATGATATAAGTTTAATGGTGTATCTACTTGCATTATTCTTCCAAGTTTTAATACTGTTATTCTATCTCCCATAGTCATAGCTTCTACTTGATCATGTGTTACATATATCATTGTAGTCTTTAACTCTTGGTGTAATTGTGTTATTCTTACACGCATTGATACCCTTAACTTAGCATCTAAGTTTGATAACGGTTCGTCAAATAAGAATACTTTTGGTTCTCTTACTATAGCTCTTCCTAAAGCTACCCTTTGTCTTTGTCCTCCAGACATTTCTTTTGGTTTTCTATCTAGTAATTCTGTTATTTCTAATTTTTCTGCAGCTTCTTTTACTCTTCTATCTATTTCTTCTTTTGGAGTTTTCTTTAATTTTAATCCAAATGCCATGTTCTCATATACTGTCATATGTGGATATAGTGCATAGTTTTGGAACACCATTGCTATTCCTCTATCTTTTGGCGGTACATCATTTACAAGTGTTTCTCCTATATATATTTCTCCTCCAGTTATATCTTCAAGTCCTGCTATCATTCTTAGTGTTGTTGATTTTGCACATCCTGATGGTCCTACAAATACCATGAATTCTCCATCTTTTATTTCTAAGTTTATTCCATGTACTGCTTTAAATCCATTCGGATATTGTTTTTCAACGTTCTTTAAAATTACTTCTGCCATTT
>NZ_LOHX01000349.1 GCF_001559775.1 Streptobacillus felis
CAGTTTTTTGGTACATGTTCTTATAGCTATAATCCTTTTATTCTAATAATTATTTATTTTATAATTAATGTTGGCATCCGCATCCGCATTTATGTTTTCTAAAATCAATAACCATACGTCCTTGGATAGTTCCTCTTTCCATTTCATCAAAGATTGCAACTGCATCTTCAACTGGTCTAGTTTGTACAACTGGTACTACTAATCCCATTGCACCAAATTCAAATGCTTCTTTTAAGTCTTCTCTTGTTCCAACTAATGAACCAATAATTTCAATTCCTTTTAATACTGTAGAAACAATTGAAACGTCCATAGTTTCAGAAGGTAATCCAACTGCAACTACTCTTCCTGCAGGTCTTGCTGAATCAATTGCTTGGTTAAATGCAACTTTAGATACAGCTGTAACAACTGAAATATGTGCTCCTAATTCAGTTAATTCCATGATTTTTTTAACTGGATCTTCTTTTAATCCGTTGATTATATAATCAGCACCAACTTCTTTTGCTAAAGCTAATTTGTCATCGTTAATATCTACTGCTATTACACGAGTATTAAATACTTTTTTAGCATATTGAACAGCTAAGTTTCCAAGTCCTCCTGCACCCCATATAACAACCCATTGACCAGGTTGAGGTCTTCCTACTTTAATTGCTTTATATGTAGTAACTCCTGCACATGTAATTGAACTTGCTTGTGCTGGGTCTAATCCTTCAGGAACTTTAACTGCATAATCAGCTGTAACTATACATTCTTCAGCCATTCCACCATCTGCTGAATAACCAGCATTTTTAACTGATTGACATAAAGTTTCATTACCATTTACACAATATTCACATCTTCCGCATCCTTCAAAGAACCATGCGATAGAAACTCTATCCCCAGGAACTAATGAAGTAACTCCTTCAGCAACTTCTCTAACTATTCCTATTCCTTCGTGTCCTAAAACTCTTCCAGAAACTTTTCCAAAATCTCCATGTGCAACGTGTAAATCAGTATGGCAAACACCACAATATTCAACGTCAACTAAAGCTTCTCCTGCTTTAATTGGTCTTAATGTTTTTTCAACTACTTCAACACCAGTTGATTCTTGATTAACTACTACTGCTCTCATACTCATATCATCCTTTCATATTCAAATTAATAATTTCACTATTAATATAACACATTAATACTGAATAATCAATTATGAAAATACAAAATTCAGTCTTAGTTATTTAACTGCATTGCCATTTTAATAAATTATAGTAAAAAAACACAAGTAAATACTTGTGTTTTAATAAGTAATATTTTTTTAACTAAATTACATTTTTTATTCAGTATTAATCCATTTCTCTCATCTTATACAGAAACACACCTAATGCAATAGATACATTCAATGATTCAATATTTCCATAAATTGGTATTATAGCTTTTTGATTAGATATATCTAAAAATTCATTAGATACTCCTCCACCTTCATTACCAAAAATATATGCATTTTTATCACTAATTAATTCAACATTTCTATAATCTATACTTTCTTTACTTAAGGCTGTCGAAATAATATTATAATTATTGTTTTTTAAAAAATCTATAATTTTTTCTTTATCTTCATATATAATATTCACATTAAAAATTCCACCCATAGTAGCTCTAACAACTTTAGGGGAATAAACATCTACTGATGATTTAGTAAGTATTAATGTTCTATAACCTGTAGCAACTAAAGTTCTAATTATAGTTCCAATATTACCTGGATCTTGTATAGCATCAAGTATAATTAAATCACCTTTTAGTTCTGATAAATTAGAAGAATGTTTTGAATATATAAAAATAAGACCTTGGCTATTATCCTGAGTACTAATACTATCAAATAATTTATCTGAAAGTACTGTTAAATTTTCAAATTTAGATATCCCATATTTACTTTCATAGTATGAGTATTTACTTTCTTTAACAATTATTTTAGAAAAATTTTTTTGTTCTTCTAAAAATTTTTCTCCCTCTGCTAAAAATACCCCTGATTCATCTCTATATTTTTTTTCTTTTAATTTTTTTATCAATTTGTAATATCTATTATCTGTACTAACTATTACATCTTTCATCAAGCCATTACTCCCAACTTTTCACCAGCTAAAATATGATAATGTATATGGAATACTGTTTGTCCTGCATCTGCATTAATATTTGTTACCACTCTATATCCACTTTCATTTACACCAAGTAATCTAGCAATTTTTGCTATTGTTAATTGTAATTTACCTAATAAAATTATATCTTCATCTGTTGCATTATCTAAATTTTTAATTTCTTTTCTAGGTATAACTAACACATGTATTTTTGCTGCAGGCGCTATATCTTCAAAAGCTAAAAACTCTTCATCTTCATATACTATTTTTGCTGGTATTTCCTTATCTATTATTTTTTTAAAAATTGTTGACATTATTCTATCACTCCATTTGTACATCCACATTCAATTTTTGAAATTCTATTACTATGTCTTCCACCTTCAAATTCAGCACTTAAAAATGCATCTACACAAGATTTAGCAAGTTCTATACCTGTAACTCTTGCTCCAAGTACTAATATATTTGCATCATTATGTTGTCTTGAAAGTCTAGCACATAATTCATTTGTAACTAACGCTGCTCTTATTCCAGATATTCTATTAGCTGCTATAGAAATACCAATACCAGTACCACAAATCAACATACCGAAATTAGCCTCTTTTTCTAAAACTTTTTTTGAAACTTCTTTTGCAATATCTGGATAATCTACAGAATCTACACTATCTGTACCTACATTTATTACTTCTATTCCTTTTGATAATAAATGTCCTACTAATTGATTTTTAAAATCTACACCTGAATGATCATTTCCTATAACAATTTTCATTTTCATCACCTTTCAATTACATTAATATATTTAAATTTTATCATATTAATATATTTTTTTAAAGGTTTATTAGCTTTTTTATTCATTTTAATGAATATTTTTATTAATTGACTATGTAGTATATTCGTGATAAACTTAAATATATATATAAAAAAGAGGTGTATTATGATTTGTATTATCGGTGGTGCAAATATAGACATACAAGGATTTTCATATAATTCTATCATACTTAATGATTCAAATCCTGGAAAAATAGAAAAAGGATTTGGAGGTGTTGCTAGAAATATTACTGAAAATCTATCTCATTTGAATGTAAAAACAAAATTCATAGCACCTATAGGTGATGATGAATTTTCTGTTTCATTATTAGAATATATGAAAAAAAAGAATGTTGATATGTCAGAATCTCTAATAATTCCGGGAGAATCTTTATCTACATACTTATCTGTATTAAATGATGAAAATGAGATGATAGTAGCAATTTCAAGTATGTCAATTTTAGAAAAATTAAAAATAGAATTTATTAAGGAAAAGGAAAAATATATTAAAGCTTCTGACCTTTTAGTAATTGATACTAACCTACGTCAAGATGTAATTGAATATATTTCAACTTTCGATAAAAAAATTATAGTTGACTTAGTTTCAACTACAAAAGCAAAAAAAATCAAAAATGTTCTTAATAAAATTCACTCTATAAAACCTAATAAAATTGAAGCTGAATTTTTAACTGGAATAGAAATCGTAGATGAGAATTCTATGAAATTAGCATGTGAAAAATTACTATCACAAGGAATAAAAAATATCTTTATTACCTTAGGTAAAGATGGTGTCTTTTATATGAATGAAAAAAAATATGGATTAATTAACAATCCAAATATTAATGCAATTGATATTACTGGTGCTGGAGATGCATTTACTGCTGGTATAGCATATTCAATAGAAAAAGATTATGATATTGAAAAGACTGCTAAAGTTGCACTTTCAATGTCAGTGATAAACGTCACAAATTTAGGTACATGTTACCAAAATTTAAATGAAGATTTATTAAATACTACGCTAAAAAAATATTTTAATATAGAATTATAGGAGGAAAAATGAAACAATATTTAGAAATTAACCCAATAGTAAAAGAAGCTTTAGAAAACAATAAACCTGTTGTAGCTCTTGAGTCTACAATAATATCACATGGAATGCCTTATCCTCAAAATGTGGAAGTTGCATTAGAAGTAGAAAAAATAGCTAGAGAAAATGGTGTAATTCCAGCTACAATAGGTATAATAAATGGTAAATTAAAAGTTGGTTTAACTGAAGATGAAATTAATTTTTTAGGAAAAGAAGGATTAAATGTACCAAAAGTTAGTAGACGTGATTTAGCATATGTTGTTAGTAATGGTTTAAATGGTGCAACTACTGTTGCAACTACTATGATAATTGCAGCATTAGCTGGAGTTAAAATATTTGCAACAGGAGGTATAGGTGGTGTTCATAGAAATGCTGAAGTAACTATGGATATATCTGCTGATTTAGAAGAATTAGCACAAACTAATGTCGCTGTAATTTGTGCCGGAGCAAAATCAATACTTGATTTACCTTTAACTTTAGAATACTTAGAAACAAAAGGTGTACCTGTATTAGGGTATAAAACTAAAGAATTACCTGCATTCTACACTATTAAAAGTGGCTACAATTTAGATTATGCTATAGAAACTCCAGAAGAATTTGCTAAATTATTAAAAACTAAATGGGATCTGTGTTTAAATGGCGGAGTTGTAATAGCAAATCCAATCCCAGAAGAATATGCAATGGATTTTGATACTATAACTAATGCAATAAATGAAGCTTTAGAAGAAGCTGAAAAATCAGGAATAAAAGGTAAAGATTCTACTCCATTCTTATTAGATAAAGTAAAGAAAATTACTGCAGGTAAATCATTAAATGCTAATATACAATTAGTATACAACAATGTTAGATTAGCTGCAAATATTGCAAAAGAATTAGTTAAATTATAGTAATAAAAAAGGGGCTGTTCCGAAATAGCCTAAAAAAATTATGGAGAATTCTAAATTTTTTAGAATCCTCCATTTTTTTTAACAATTTTTAACCTTTTATTTCAAT